>JAEWPQ010000047.1 GCA_023460575.1 Bacillota bacterium | reverse complement strand
GTATAGCTCTTACCCTCGCCCAGATAATATAGCGGCTTCTTCGAGCCCTCTACGTATGTACTTAGTATTATTCCTTTAGCCTCTGAGTAGCTGCTTCCATTTCTATGCATTGCATAAATCGGTATCTGTCCTGCATTTCTTGCAACTGTCACAGGTAGACGGCCCGCTGGATTATAATCTCCAAACAGAACATCCGCAAGAGCTTCTCCGCCGGTATCACCAGGAAACCAGCTTTCAATGATTGCCGGGTAATTCTCACTGATGAATAAACTGGATAAAGGTCTTGCATCCATATGAACTAATACAGCAGGAGTTCCCGTTTCAAAAATCTCCTTTGCAAGTTCCTCCTGTACGCCAGTCAATCCAATATGGTCGCTGTCTAACCCCTCACCGATAGTACAATTACTGCCCCATCCGTATTTACCTCCAACTGTAAGTATAACAACGTCAGCTTCCTTAGCTGCAGCAACTGCGGCTTCAAAACCGTCTTTATCTGTTCCTGCTATACCACAGCCTTTTTCATATACAACCTGAGTATCCGGGCATTTCGCTTTTATGGATGTTAATATCGTCGGCGTTTTTTGCCCATAAATCTGTGCAAGAATGCCTGTTACATTCGGACTTTCCTGGCGAACAATACTTCCATGATAAAATGGAGCTTGGGGAGTGCTTTGCGTAATTTTGGAGTCTTCTGCACCCCCAACGCCTGCCATTTCTGAAAAACTGCCGCTAATCAACATATCAAGCATAGCAGGATAAGTATAACCGCCAAACAATAAACGGATTGAATCTGCGTGTGGTCCTATGACAGCAATTTTTTTAATGTCTTTTTTCAGAGGAAGAAGGCCATCATTCTTAACAAGTACAATTGACTCATGTGCCGCCTTTAAACTATGTTCATGAGTAGTCTTGCTGTCAAATGCCTCTTCCGTAATCTCCTCTCTTGGGTATGGATTCTCAAATAACCCAAGTGCAAACTTTAAGGTTAGAATGCGACGCAATGCCCTGTCAATCAAGGTCTCTTCCAACTCGCCCTTTTTCACTGCGTCAATCAGCTCCTGTGTATAAGCATACGGATTTGGCATTTCAACATCCAGGCCTGCCTCCAGAGCTTGAATTCCTCCGATAACCGAATTTTCACTGACCCCGAGATCTACTGCTTTGTTGATTGACATATAGTCTGATACTACCATACCTTCAAAGCCCATTTCCTCACGTAAAAGTTCAGTCATTATATGCTTTGATTTGATAACCATTTCACCATCAATCGTTCCATAAGAATTCATGATTACAGCCAATTTCCCTTCTGTTATTGCAGCTTGAAAAGGTTTTGCATAAACCTCACGAAGCTCACGTGGGGAAATCGGATTGGCTGACATATTCAAACCGCCTTCTGAAAAACCATATCCCAAAAAGTGTTTTCCGGTTGCCATTACACCGTCCTTTAGATTTTTGCTTTGAAGCCCTTTGGTAAATGCAACACTCATCGCTGCACATAATGTCGGGTCTTCACCATAAGTTTCGCCAGCTCTTCCCCATCTCGGATCACGTGCAACATCCATTACCGGTGAAAGTGCATGTCGGACTCCTGTCGCCAACATTTGCTTACGGATTATATCCGTCATTTGTTCCACAGTATCAGGATTCCAGGTAGCACCCAACCCGATTGCTGAAGGAAATATGGACGCTCCGGCAGCATTTAATCCAGTAAGCGCTTCAGAATGCAGAACTACCGGAATATCACATTTACCCATTACAATATCTTGCGTTTTTCTTGCAAATGAAGCATTCTCTTCACGTGTCTGAAAACCGGCAATGGTGGTTACCTGACCAATACCCCCCATATATTTCTCCAAAATATCATCAGGCATACCCATTCCTGCCATGGAACATTGCAGCTGACCTAATTTCTGCTGCAATGTCATTTTACTAATCAAATCTTCAACACGTTCATCAATGAAACGATTATTATCCATACAACTCTGCATTTTTTAATCCTCCTTTTTCATTTCAGTATTTTAGTTATATCCTATCATTAATAGGGAGGATTTGCTTTCATTTTGTGTCAATATGACTATCATTTTTTCTACTTCATATTTCTTCATTTAATATGTTATAATTATAATATCATTTACGGATATTTATCATTATTATTGACAGGAGGAAATAAGTATGAAATATGAACTGGAAAGAGTAGAACATCATAATAAATTTCCAATAAAATGTATGATCGTGTCGATTGAAAACTCATCTCCTCACTGGCATTACGATTATGAAATCATATTAAATCTTAAAGGAAATATGAATTTGCAATTAAGTAACGTAAATTATGATATGCAAGAAGGTGACATTATACTGGTTAATGCCTGTGAGATACATTCTCTTATGTCACCCAGACCGGGTAATTTATGCCTCATTATGCAATTTGATCCTTGTATTATTTCAGAAGAGTTCGGTGATTCCCGGACAATTTTGTTTAATCTGAATACAATAAAGAGTAAAAGTATTAGTGATGAATTGACAGAAGAAATCAGGGAGACACTTGCCAGGCTTGGTTATACCTCAAAATTCAAATCAGACGGGTATCAGTTTCTTATAAAATCGTATTTTTATAAGTTAATTTATGACCTCTTCTGCCACACTAAATACATAATTAAAAATAATACTAAAACTCCAGTTAGCGAGGATATTATGGCTACTTTTGATAAAGTAAATGAATATATTAAAACAAATTTTATGTACGATCTTACTATTGTAGATTTATGCAAGGATATAGGTATCAGTAAGAGCTCTCTTTATCGAGTATTAAAGGAAACTTCTTTGTCCACTTACAAAAATTTGCTTGATTACTATCGGATCGAACATGCAAAGAATCTATTAAAGAATACCAAAAACTCCATATCCTATATTGTCTCGGTATGCGGTTTTGAAAGTGACTCCTCTTTTTTCCGTTCTTTCAAGAAAATTGTTGGAGTTTCCCCTAATACTTATCGTAATGACAAATCACCTGCCATAAAATCCCCTTCCATCCATGGATATGCAATTTATGATGATTTCGAGGTAGAGAAGTTTCTCAAACAATTTATTCATGCTTAATGTAATAGACGAGAACTGGCATAGACTCTTATATCAAATTCAATTAATTGTCTGTAATCAAGCATGTCTTACCCGATAAGTTCATTACAATTACCAGTAAGCCATTTGCTTGTATACACTCTATAACCAACGTCATCTACTTGATAATTGTATTTGGAAACAGAAAGATTATGAATATCTGCGCTACTTGATGGCGGTTTAGCTCCATCTGGCTGTATTCCAATAGATGAAGGGGGAATAGGTGTTAATACCTTGCATTGCTGCTTTCAATCCAACTAAAAATTTGTTGACTAAAGTTACCATTCCCTATCCCTCCCGAAATATATGCCTCTTTCTCCTGGCAAATACATTCTAATACTGGCATTTACGATGCACAGTTTGTTCCATGTATCCGTCTACTACTTTTTCCAGCAAGCCTGACAGTCCAACTAGTGAATTTTGTATATTCACAGTTCTTATAATATTACATTAAATCTTTGTCACTTAATTCAGTCAAGTAATACTTTATTTTTCTTTTAATATTTTCATAATACATTTTTATATCAGCTCGCCTCAGTTACCATTATGCCTGTCAAAATTACCTAGTAGTGCATCGACAATAAACATATCCCAGAAGAACTCCTGAAGTTGATGTGGCGGCAAAAGCATCTGTTCGTCTATTGTCACATTTTTATGCGATAACGCTTATTTATTTCATCGTTTACTTTTGATCCGATAACAGTCTTGGGTATAAACGCAGAGCATTTTCCGAGTAAATGCTCCGCCGCTGTCTATCTGTAAGTAATTCTGTTTTGTCTAACATATCCGCCAAAATCATGCATCTAGGCAGGCTCGTATATGGATAGTCACTGGCGTATAATAAATGCTCCACATCAACGAGTTGCATCAGGCAAGGTAGTTGTCTTGGAAGACAAACGCCAGCAACATCATAGTATAATCCTTTCAAAGTGGCGTAGACATCTATATCCTCAGATTTAATTCGTTTGTTATATGTTGATAACTGCCCTAGAGCACCGCTGAACCGGTCAGCAGATATTGGCAGAAAAGCGCCAGCATGAGGTATGATGAATTTAATATCAGGAAAACGCTTCATTGTACCATTTAATACCATATTGGTAACTGTACGGGTCGTATCATTGAAAAATTCTAACCAGGGTATGGGTATTCCTTCCATAACATTAGCAGGGACGCTGCTGGGCTTATTCGGGTGAATGACAACAAAGGTTTTGTATCGGTTCAATTCTTCCATGATTGGATTCAAGCGTTCATTCCCCAGATACACTCCTTGTGTATTGGTGGGCAGTGCGAAACCATCAGCATGTAAAACATTCCTCGCGTATTGAATTTCTGCAATACTATCTTCGACATCAGGTAATGGCAAAGAAGCAAACAAGCCAAAACGTCCGGGGTACTTTTTCACAAGATTAGCTCCATCTTCATTAAATTCTCTTGCCAATGCTTTTGTAAGTTCTTTATCCCCAAAATTAATATGAGGGGAGGATAAAGAAAGCATTGAAGTAGAGATACCCAGGTAATCCATAGCTTCCAAATGTGACTCCGTGTCCCAATCTGGCGTCGGAGAATCGTCAGGACGCTCTCCGCAATATTTAAGCATCACTTCTTTATATGCTTTCGGTAAATAATGTACATGAAAATCAATTTTTGACACGTTTTTTTTCTTTATCATATCCATTCTTATAGATCCTTTCAAATTTACTTATTAGTTTTTTAATAGCAGGCACAATAAGATTACGATAAATTAATCATTGGCTTTAATAGTTTTATCCCAACCTATTTATTTAAATAATTTATCGAAATCTGCAATTGCAGATTTTTGTGCCATGACCTGGAGCACTTTGAAAAACTGAGTCAGCGTTTCTGTGTCCATGCCTTCTGTGATAAAATCCTCCCATTTTTGTATTAGTGAGCTAAATTTTTCTTTCTGGCTTTTCGCATAGTCCGTTAAAAAAATTTTTTTTACTCTTCTATCCTTTGCTTTCACCTCCCGTGTAATATATCCTTTTTTTTCGAGTGATTTGATTGACCTTGCGGTAGCTGCTTTATCAATATACAACATGGATGACAATTCTTCTTGATTGATTCCCTGGTTATCATACAGATTCATTAAAAGAATGCCTTCTGAATAACTGATATTCATGCTGCTGAATGCAGCCGAAATATAGGCCTGCGTTTGCCTGTTGAATATTCCATTATACCTTGCTATGGTTAGCAGATTCATATTTTCATCTCCTTTGTTGATTCGCTCAACTATATTATGCATCAAATAGTTGTGTGAATCAACTATAATTATAAATTTTTTTTGAGTTGTTGTTTATTTAATAAAGTAAAGTGAAAGAAACATGTATTTTAATGTCTCTCCCACTTCTAATTTTCTAAAATCTTCTGCTTTATAAATTCTTTCGAATACAATCCGAAAGGTCGTAATTGATAATATAGCGAGCGAAAGATTCTCATACATATTTTCATGACATTCTTCCCTCAACCAGCCATTCATTACAAAATATCGCAATGCATCCTTGATTAAAGCAATAAACTCTAGATGCTCCGATACCGATAAAAGAATCTCATTGAATTCAGACAAGGTAATTTCCGGCGTATACTGTCTCCTTTCATGTTCTTTGATAAGGACTTGGATAATTTCATAAAGGATATCTGTTTTTTCTTAAAATGATAGGTTAGATTTCCCGGGCTGATGTTAAGACTGTCAGCTAAGTCTCTCATTGAAACATTCTCATATCCATGCTCGTTAAATAATTCAATTGCTTTTTTTGTTGTATACACATTTGTAACAACTGATAGCTAAGGACCTGAAAGGAGTTTTTATATATCATCAAGTGAAGAAAAATTTACACTACCAAAACCCAAGTCGAAATTTCAGCTGCATTTTTGGATTCCATACATAATAATATCTGTTTTTTTACTTACTTTTTTATATCTCATTCAATTTACCATTATCAGAGGCATTTTACTTTTTTTGATATTAATTATATTTTTAAATAAGAAAAAAATAATTGAAAAGAAACGGATATATCGTATCGCCATCTGGCTAATATTTATTATCATATCAGTTACCGTGATTGTAATTACGAAACCTTCCTCAGTAAACTTACCGGCTACAGATTCAGAGAATCTGATATATACAGACGTAGTACAAACTGAATACGGTTCAGTTTCCGGAGTATATAGTTCAGATAAATCGGTTGAAATTTTTGCAGGAATCCCTTATGCTGTTCCTCCTGTTGATGATTTACGCTGGAAGGCTCCGCAGGAGCCGGAAAAATGGGATGGTGTGCTAAAAGCAGATTATTTCTCTGATTGTGCAGTTCAAAGGCAAATCCGGCGGCATCGTTCTTATTTTTTTGTCAAGGCGACTTTCAAAAATGGATATGCACCGAGAAATCGGAATTGACAAAGGTACGATTTCGTACTATAATGAAGGTACGAAATCATACTTAGAGGTGTAGTAATGAATAAAAAGAGATGTGACGAAATCCATAGAATCAATTATTTGACTTCTGAAATGGAAGCACTGTATCATCAGGCATCCTTGAAGCTCGGTATTACAGATAGTGTTTCTATTGTATTGTATACTATCTACGACACCGGCGAAAATTGTTTACTCAGCGATGTTTATAAGAAATCAGGAATTAGTAAACAGACGGTAAACTCAGCTATTCGAGGTTTAGAGGCTGATAACATTCTATATCTGGAGCAGCACACAGGCAGAACAAAAAAAATTGTCCTAACAGAAAAGGGGAAAGACTATGTGAATAAGACTGTGGCGAAGCTCTACGAAGCGGAAGTACGGGCTTTTGAATCTTGGACAACAGAAGAAGTCAACACCTACATCTGCCTGTTGGAAAAATATGCGGATTGTTTTCGTAAGCAAATAGGCAATTTATAGGGGAGCGAAATCATGAAAACAATTACTATCAGCCGTGAATTCGGCTCCGGAGGGCGTGAACTAAGAAAGCGTTTTGCGGACGGGCTTGACCAGAATTATGTAGAGGACAAGCTAAACTATTACAGATGGAAGTATTTTCCTTTTTCTTTTCGAGGCACTATCGGTTCTGCGACATATATACAATTAAATAAGGTGACTCACAATCCATTCAACATATTTGTTTGTGCCGATGTAGAGGCAAAGGTAAAACGTTGTATGGAACGTGCTTCAGAGAGCGAACAACTTACAAAAAAAGATATCGTTCAGAAGATGAAAGAGATTGATAACATTCGCTCTCAGACAAGAGACATCCTTTCAGACACTAATTGGGGACAGCGTGATGCGTACCATTTAACGATTAATACAAGCGATTGGAATATTAAGGATTTGGCACCGGCTGTTGCAGCCTTTGCAAGTAGCTGGTTTGGGAGAGACTCATGAAAATACGACTTTCAGATCATTTTACCTATGGTAAACTCATAAAATTTACGCTTCCGTCCATTGCGATGATGATTTTCACATCCATCTACAGCGTGGTGGACGGGTTTTTTGTTTCTAATTTTGCAGGCAAGGTGGCATTTTCCGCAGTCAATCTGATTATGCCTTTTTTGATGATTGTAGCAACTGTTGGCTTCATGTTCGGCACCGGAGGCACCGCCATTGTTGCCAACACCCTTGGTGCCGGTAATAAGGAAAAGGCAAACAGATATTTCTCTCTGTTTGTGTATGTGGCGTTTGCTCTGGGCGTCCTGCTGGCTGTATTGGGATTTGTGTTGCTTCGTCCGATTTCCATGCTGATTGGAGCTAAAGGCGAACTCCTTGAAAACTGTGTTGTTTACGGACGAATTCTTCTTACAACATTGCCGTTTTTTGTGTTGCAGCTTCTGTTTCAAAGTTTTTTTGTAGCGGCAGAAAAGCCTCATCTCGGTCTTTTGGTAACGGGTGCATCCGGAGTTACCAATATGATATTAGATGCGGTTTTAGTAATTCTTCTGCCGCAGGAATATAAGCTGTCAGGCGCAGCGGTTGCCACTGCATTTAGCCAATTTATTGGTGGTGCAATCCCTCTTATCTATTTTCTGCGCAAAAATAGCAGTATTCTTCGTCTGGGCAAAACCACCTTTGACGGCAAGGCGATTTTAAAGGCTTGTACCAACGGTTCGTCCGAATTTATGAGCAATATTTCCACGAGTATTGTGGGAATGATCTATAACCTACAGCTTCTGAAATTTGCCGGTGAAAACGGCGTAGCGGCCTATGGTGTTATGATGTATGTCAGCATGATTTTTTCGGCTACCTTTATCGGCTACTCTATCGGAGTATCCCCTGCTATCGCTTATCAAAATGGAGCCGAAAATCACGATGAACTCAAGGGACTTTTGAAAAAGAGCCTTCATATGATTGGTGTCAGCGGAATTGTTATGGTCACCGCCGCACAGCTGCTTGCTACTCTGTTAGCACAAATATTCGTGGGATATGACAAAGAGCTTATGGATTTTACAGTTTCCGGATTCCGTATTTTTGCCCTTGCGTTTCCCTTTATGGGATTTTCCATTTTCGGTTCGGGCTTTTTTACTGCCCTCAACGATGGATTGACATCCGCTTTAATTTCTTTTTTGCGGACATTGGTGTTTCAAGTTAGTGCCATTTTGCTTCTTCCAATGATTTGGGGAATTGATGGCATTTGGGTTTCCATTGTAATGGCTGAAATGATGGCTGTCGCATTTACAACGGTATTCCTTATTATAAAGCGAAAAAGGTATCATTATTAAACAACGAATGTATTATATGAATTTTATTCTATTACCTGTCAGTCAAAAAGATTTTACCGATTACAAAAAGAATATGCAGGAGGCTTTTCAAAAGTAGCCGCAGCGGAGTTTGCTGATTTGGATATGGAAATACTTTCCGAAGAGAATATTTACCGCTCATTAAATACCAAGGGAGCAATCGCTTATAAAGCTATTTTCGATGTTGAAATGGTCGGCGGAGCACTCTGAGGGAGATCCCATGAAGTCTTTTTCAGCATCCGCACGATGGTATATTACCTCGGCGGCTGTTTCTCCGGAAACAGCATAGTGGATTTTATTCTGCACTTTCTTAAAAAATTGAATAGAAACCTCGGCTAAAAATATAATTAACAATTCCTTTTACTGACTCTACAGCATATCCCTTGCCCTGGTATTCTGGAGATAATGTATATCCAATTTCAATTCTACCTGCTTCTATTTTAATTCTACATATCAACCTTCTCTTTTCTCAAATACTATTAAGAATATGAAATCAAATGCCCATGTTAGAGAAAACACTCCACGCCTATTTTTTACTTATTTCTCTATACCAACATAATGTCCAACCTCAGCAATGTGCTTTCCTGCCGTTCTCGGTTAAGTCTTGGAATAAGCCAGGTTTCATTAAAATCTCCAGAAACAGTTAATTGATTCTCCTCAATATAATCCTTCATTTGATTGTAGTATTTATCCTTCATCTTTGCTGGTTCATCAAAATATATTGACAAATACCTGCCTTTTGGAATCACTATATAGTTTTCTTCATCTGATGCCTGATCCAGATATTCCCGAATATCGGAATACTCAATAATCCCTTCTCTCATATACCTCTCGCTACTGCAAGCAGCTCCGAAAATAGGATATACCTCATTCTTTATGTTTCCAGCCTCTAAAAATGCTTTGCGCAGATGAAACTCCGTTTCAGTTACATCCACAGATTTGTAGGGGTAAACCATACAATATCGTTCCTGTTCATATTGGATAAATATTTTTCCCATTTCATAATCTCTTGATTGGCTTATAATTTTAAGATATTGTTTCATGGAATTCTGAATCTGCGTCATTTCAATAATCTTTTTTTCGTACTGTTCTATTTGTTCACTTACGGAATGTTCAATCCGCTCAACTGTCAGCTCTCCACTGGCTAATTCTTTTATTTCTGCAAGTGACATTCCCATAATCTTAGAATTTTTGATCAAATCAATAAGAATAAACTGTTCTACCGTATAATATCGATAGTTGCTGTCTGCATCTACCTTTGCCGGTTTAAGAAGTCCGATTTCATCATAATAGCGCAATGTCTTTATAGGGATATTATAAAGTTTTGATAATTCTCCTATAGTAAATAAACTATTCTTCATACTCCGTCACATTCATTTCCTTTGCGTAACTTCCTACTGGGAAGTTTGTAACTTTGGTCATCTCATATGTTTCATATCCAAAGATTTTTCCATAGGAACGCATAACTGTTTCACTTAAATCTTCCATCACCGTTCCGATGGTAGGAATAACTTTTTCCAGCCAAGTAAACCAATACAAATTGTCTGTAATCTTATAATAATGGCATCGATCGGTATCACACAGTCCCTTTTCTATCCCTTTGATGCAATGCCACACATAATAGTTTTCATTCAGATAGATGTGCTCATACATATCATTGGTACTATATCTAAACTGGATTCGTTTCCCAACGAGCTCATTTGTCTGCTCATGTACCTGGGTATTCTCATTAAATTCTACATTGACTGCAGCATGTTTAAAAACTGCTTTTACGGAAGTCATTCCCATCCCTTTGTCTGCCCGTTCAAACTGCGAGATCATAACCTCCTCACGATTCGGAAGTGAACCAAATAAAGTAGTTGCAATACCTTTGTTTACATCAATCACTGTTGAGACAGAACAGGTATCTCCATAAGACTTCACAAAATCCAGAAAATAAATACCCTTTCTTGGTGATGCTAAAACATAAGTTGCAGCAACCGTTTCCTCTGTGTCACTAAAGCTGACTTTCATTACATCATCTGATAAAAACTCTAATGTCATTCTACTTTTATCTTCATAATACAACACCATGCTTTTCCCTATCATTTCATCAGACTGCGGAAGACTAAACTCACTAAATCCATTGGATAATTCTTCAATCGTTGGAAATTCTCTTTTATTTGCATTCATAAATCCATTCTCTCCTTATTTTGCATTTATGAGTACAGTATAAAGTATCCAGTTACCGGAGAGTCAATAAATTTATTTTAGCATACATTCACTTATAATCTATATGTTTGAATCTATTATTTCCTTTAAGGTAATATTTTGATTAATAAATCTGGCCTTGCTTTTTTCACGTCTAAGCCTTATGGCATTCTGGGGGCAGTGATTGATACATGACAGACATTGCTGACAATTTCCTTTGAAACCCAAATTGCACGTTTTTCTATCCACTCTTCATCGGAGCTGCCTGAGGTCAGATGTCCGTTAGACTCCGCATAATCACGAGCTAGCTGCATCGGCTTCGTTTTCAGGCGTATAACCATTATATACGTGGACTTATCCAACGGTGTAATGCAAGCTTGCGGATTATATTCCGATACGAAGCAAAAGCCACATAATGGGAGTTTTCTATAAATCAAACTCAACAAATTACAACTGGTCCTTTTATTGCCTCCATGACTTTTGAAGGCGGCATATCATTTTCAATAAACTGTATCATCGCTTTCATATACGGGTGAATATGATAAAAGAACTTTTTATAATCCTCACATAGATAGCTAAGTCCAGGTTCACCATTGGATGTCTTAGTAAATCTATGCCTCGGACATTCCCCATTGCAGGCAAATCTCACTTCACAGCTACGGCATTGCCCTGGAAGACCATCCTGTTTATTTTTTCCAAAATCTACCTGTTTTCTTAATTCCAGTAATGCTTTCGGATTATCATTTAAAATATTTCCAAGCATATTTTGAGGATAAACATAATGGTCACAGGAATATATATCCCCATTGTGCTCTATTGCCAAAGCTTTTCCGCATTTTTCTGAAAATATGCATACAGTGGATGGCAGCCCCAGCCAAGATTCCAACGCCCATTCAAAATTCATGATAAAAATTTTTCCAACATCCTTTCTTACCCATTTATCAAATATCTGAATAAGAAAACTCCCATAATTTCCCGATTTTACACTGAAATCCGTCAGTTTTAGATTTATTCCGGCCGAATGGGGAGAACCATGCTTAAGTCCAATCTGACTATCTTCCTCGCATGGCTGTCTTTCTATAACGGGAGTAAATTGAATGTATTTTACCCCAAGCTTCTTTAAAAAATAATATATTTCTAATGGCTTTTCGGAAGCCTCATTCGTTACACATACCAGTACGTTATAAGGTATCTGAAATTTTTGCATCAGCCTGACTGCACTCACTACATGGTCAAAGGTAGGCCTTCCTCCTTTATCAACACGATAACGGTCATGAATTTCTCTTGGTCCGTCCATGCTGATTCCCACAAGAAAATTATGTTCTTTTAAAAACGCCCCCCATTCTTCATTAAGAAGTATTCCATTGGTTTGCAATGAGTTTATTATTTTCTTTCCATTTGCATGCTTTTTCTGTAGAACAATGACTTTTCTATAAAAATCAAGGCCAGTTAAGGTTGGTTCTCCTCCCTGCCAGACAAACTGTATTTCAGGAATATCCTGAGAAGAGATATACTTACATATAAAAGCCTCTAAAACCTCATCCGACATTCTATATTGATTTTTCTCTTCTAAAAAATTCTTTTTTTCTAAATAAAAACAGTATTTACAATCCAAATTGCAAAGAGGGCCGGAGGGCTTAGCAAGAATATGGTACCCTGCACCGATGAGTTCCTGATTCATAAGTCTTTACTCCTTAAAATGAATTATCTCACAATACGACTGTACGATAAAGAGCCTTAGCCAGAAATAAACCACTGCATAAGGCTCTTTATCAATTATGCTGTTATATTAATTCTTCTGCTGAGAAGGAACAAATGGCGTGATATCAAATTGCACGTAATTAAATTGTCCGTTGAAAGCAAAATCTCCTAAGTCCTTATAATCCGTGGATACAGCTTTATACATATCCCTTCCGATATCAAATCCTTCAATCGTAACAGTCGGAGCTGTCGCTATCTTTCCACTTCCTACGTTCTGATCATTGATATACAATGTACCAGTTCCTTCCACCATACTGGTTCTTGTGAAATCAAATTTCAGTTTCACTTCCCCAACCGGCACATCAATGTCTGATGTTATCTTGGATATTTTACCAAATTTGTCATACAGGAATACCAGCTTATTATTCATAATATAAAACGTATATCCTCCGATTTCGTCTCCCATTGCGGCGATTACACCTGAATCAGACTTGCTGGTTCTTGTAGCTGTCACGCTAATTGCAAAACTATTCGTATTTACAGGAGGTGCCGCAGAGGTTGCAATATGTCCTACACCTTTATAATATTTAAATGTATTTTTATTAGCTGAGGAATCATACCTGATAAATCCCATATCTTTCGTTGAAGATTCCGTCAGGGGGAGCATCTTGTATTTTGCTGCCTCAGACATAAACAGCTTTTTCAGTTCCTCCAGTTTTTGTGGATTCTCAGCCGCTACATTTATGGATTCTGTGTAGTCAGTCTTTGTATTATATAATTCCCATACATCATCATCAAACGAAGTACCGTTTTTATGGCTGGAAACAGCTCTCCATCCATCTTTATAAATAGAACGGTTAGGCTGTACATAGGTGATTGCCATATTTCTCGGCTCTGCTGCATCCCTATTGTTAAAGGTGCCTGCTATGCTGGTTCCATACATTGTCATCTGTTCAACGCCATTTAAAACTCTGGGAGCGGCAATACCAAGTACATCAAGAACGGTTGGAGTAATATCCGTAACATGTACATACTGGTCTCTTATGCTTCCTGCATCCGTAATTCCTGCAGGCCATGATATAATCAATGGATTTCTCAGAGCACCAGTATACACACTCCCTTTATAATGTCCAAATGGGGTATTGGATACCTGCGCCCAGCCCTTTGGATACAGGGCCTGCATATCAGGTCCCCCAATTTCATTATGTTTTGCAGATAATTTTTCTACAGATGGATATATCCCGGAAGTTAATCCGCCAATAAAACAATCGGTTCCAAATGGACCACCGTCAGAAGTGGCTCCGTTATCTCCAATCAATATGATCATTGTATTATCATACACCCCGACTTTTTTAAGGTGATCTATCAGCTTTCCTACCTCTTCATCTGCCTGTGTAATATACCCGGCATAATTTTCCATGAAACGGATAAAGAGCTTCTTTTCATCAGCACTTAAGCTATCCCATGATTTCACGGTTTCATCCGTGGGATGAAGTTCTGAACCGGAAGGAATAATTCCTGAACCAAGCTGACGTTCAAAGCGCTCCTGCCGGATCTGATCCCAGCCCTTGTCATAAACGCCTGCATACATATCTATATAGCTTTGAGGTACCTGCTGCGGGGAATGCCCTGTACCAAAGCCATAGTTTAAGAAAAAGGGTTTGTCCGGATATACAGATACCTGATCTGTAATATACTGTTCTGCATGCTTTAGCAGATCATCATTTAGATTATACCCGTCTGAATTCGGAGCATCGATCATCTCATTTCCACATAACAGCTGGGGATTATATTGATCCGTCTCTCCATCCATAAAACCATAATAACGGTCAAATCCCTTGGAAAGCGGCCAATAATCAAACGGACCTGCCGGAGTTATTGTATAAGTTGGCGCCACATGCCATTTACCAACGCCGAACGTGCTGTATCCCTCTGTTTTTAATATCTCCGAAATCATGCCTGCCTTATCGGTAACTGCACCCTGAAGGTTCGGCCTGTCCTCCTCCAATGCCACATTCGCAACCTGGCCCATTCCAACAGAATTACTCTCTCTGCCGGTTAAAAGAGAGGCTCTGGTAGCGGATGACATAGGACAGGCATTAAAATTATTATAGCGCAGACCGTTTTCCGCTAACTTGTCTATGTTGGGTGTTTTTATCTCCGAACCATAGCAGCCCAAATCCGAAAACCCAATATCATCCAAAATAATGTAGATAACATTTGAGGCTTTCTGATTTTTTCCAACTTTTACATCACCAGATGTTTTATTGCCAGGACCTAAATCAGAATTACTGCCTGCTGCGCTCACACTAAATCCTGTAATTAAACTCGTAGTAAGTGTCAGCACAGACCCCCAGGCAGCTGCATTCACAATTGTTTTGTTAATTTTTACTTTTTTTCCCATTTTCCTTCTCCTTGTGTGATTATATAAATTTATAACTGTTTACAGATAATCTGCATAACAGTTAGAACATCATTTATTAGTCCAAAAATTTGTATGAATCAACAAATAGTACTCCTCCCTCTTCATTCCCCCTTATCTTCCAGGAATATAGCCGCGATATTGGCTATATGCATCACAAGTGGGGTTGTCTAAGATAAAAGCTCCCCTTATTTCAAAATTTGCTTTCAGGTAAGGAAATACATCTCCCTCCTCTGCCCATGAAGGTGCTTTTATCTCCTTTGCTTTTTCAACAGCCATATGATGCCATGCAGTAGGGCCTGTAAACCACATTTCAACCACTCTGGACATTGGACATTGATTGATTTCCTGTCTGACTTTGCTGGTCAGAATTCGGGTGCAGCAGTCATTTTTAGAAAAATACGGAAAAACCTCATTAAATAGCCATTGGTCTCCCTCCTCCTGTGATACACCCTCCGGATAGCACATAGCAAAATTCCATCGATAGTTGGGACCATCTTCCATCATGCGCCCGGAACCTTTCACATCCTCTTCCCACCACATAGGGCAAAAAGCAAAGATAAACGGCGGACATCCATTATCACCGCCAACAGAACGGCCGGCGTCTCCTGTCAGCATAACATCACCAGCTGTATCCGGCACGTTTCCCTGCCATTTTAAAACTTCAATTGGCATATACTCCTGGAAAGCTTTAACCTTTAAAACCGGATCTAAAATATTTACAAGCCAATGATGTTCCGTTATCTGCATGCATACAGTTCCAAAGCGCTCGCCCCCCTTAGGAACCGGAAGTGCATTAAAGAAAGAATATTTCGTACAGTATGGTTCGAACTGTGCAATACTTTCCGGAATGTGATGATAATATAACCAGTGATTAAGTCTGTGCCTGTATTCCTCTTTCACCACATCAACATATATAAAGCTCCTCATCGGATCAAATTCCACTGCCATATTTAATCTCCTTTTCCGTTACGACTTCTTACATTTTTGTAATACGATGTACATAATACCTGTTTAAGCATATATTCACTTTTACTCTGCCCGAAATGCCATTTTCATTGCAATTGGGTTCGTAATCATAGATACAACAAAACACACCGCATACAAGGGAAGGCATGTTCCCAAAAAGGCAAAGAGAAATGCAGGAAACTGCCTGACATTATAAAGATTTAAAATCACTCCGATAATAATAACGAAAATCAGGCAAACAGGAATATTTCCCAGAAATCTCCCCAAAAGGCTATTAGAAGGCTGCTTAAACAACTTTGGAAAACCTTCTGCTATCAACGGAATAGGTATTAACAGATTAATTAGGCAAGCCAAAACAAAAGCAATTAAAATGTTAGTTAATACATTAGAAAGAACCAAAGGTATTCCCATAAGCAGCGGTGCTGTCAGAGACATAACCACCGCCATTGGGATATTATTGAAAAGATTTATAATTATAATTGATTTGACACTTGGTTTCTGTTTCATTGTAATTCCCCCTTATTTTTTAACAGATTAACATCCGGTATCTATCTCTTAGATTAATTATATAGTTCCTTTTCATTTTACTTCTCTGTGGCAGTAACAAATTCCATGTATTTTTTCTTGCGCATTTTATATTCTTCTGTCTGACGAAGTTCTGCAAAGGCCCCTTCATTCCGCTGAATATCGTCTCCATGAAGAAATTTTCCCGGCAGTGTATCATGAGCATGTTCTAATTGCTCTTTTGGAAAAACAAAACTTGTTTTTCCGTTCTCAATAACGACATCGCCTGCCATTCCGCAAAGACTGCAAATCGCTTTTGTAGAATTGTGGTCCAGATAAAACAACCGATTATGACAATGAGGGCAAAGACCACTCTCTCCCTGATACTCAGCATGCTCCACATCTTTCGCTGCATTGGCTAAATCACGTCCTATTTTTCGAACGTATGCCAGCTTCTCATCATCCATCAGAATCTCTTTTGCCCATGGAAACCATGCATTATCAATCACCTTCCACATAGTAGTCAGGGCAAGCATTCCATGCTCACACTGAACTCTGGTTCCCCAATCGGATCCCCCTACCCCAACGAATGAAATAACCTTATCCTTTAAAATACGAGGATCGGGAACCCTGCCTCTTGTTTCTTCTGCTATCTTTGCGCCAATCATATTATTGCCCCGATCCATTCTTGGTCCAAAGCGATCCATAATGGTGTGAAATAATCCAGAGGCACCCTCCTCAAAAACAGGGTCGGATATAATGATTCCATCTGCTTCCAGCATCTTGTCCAAAAGCCATTCGAAGTCATCCTTTAATACACACATGTTACCCTTTCCAGAAAAATGAGCCTTGGCACAGGCACAGCACCCTATACAATGCTTAATCTCCAGAGTCGACATCCGAATAAATTCAACATCTGCCCCAGCTTCACTTGCACCCATTAATGCTTCCGTGCAAATAGAATCGTTAGTCCCATTTTTTGTTCCAAAAGAAATACCTAATACTTTCATATTCTTCTCCTTTTCGTTAAAAGATTAATCTTCTTTCATTTTTAAAATATAAAACCCATCATCAAGAGCATCGATGATGATATATCCCCTGTCATCCACCACTATATCTTCCGTAACTGCCAGACGTGGTCCTGGGAATCCAGGAAAATAAGACTCTTCCGGCGTTTTATTCGGATTGGGAGGAATAAAATAAGCAATTTCTTTAATATAATAAGGATCTGATACATCATAAACTCTAAGACCGGCATGAAAATAACAGCAATAAACACGATCACCCCGCTGTTCCAGCCACGGCTTGTTACTCATTGGTTCATGAATATTATGAGGTCCAAAGGGGCCTGCCACGTCAAGACCAGCCACGTTGAAGTTGGGATATGGAAAATCCTTCGGAACTTCCGGATAAGGAAATTCAGCAATTAACGTGGGCTGCTTCGGGTCACTGACATCAATCATGTGTAAATTATTTAATGCCTGTGCTCTTTTGATTTTATCTGGTGTAAAGAACTGGAAACGCTCTCCTTCATTCTGGCAGACTACTAAATCTCTTCCAGGAAGCGGAAGCGCTGTATGGGTTCTGGCTCCGGACAGCTCACTGGAAAATGCCGGCATGAGCTTTAATTCACCCAGACACTTTGGTCTGGTTACATCATGGACATCCACGATAACCAATCCAGCTCCACCATATCCGCAATACGCAATGCCATCACGTACAAATGGCGGCCCATGAAGCCAGCCTTTATCCATAAAAGCTGGACAGTGCGGCGCTCCCGGGTCAAATTCCCTTCCCGGGAATCCATCCGCATACTGGTCAGGTCTCCACCAACGCCCTGCTTCTACTGGCCTGGCTGGATCCTGAATGTCAATGATGCGGTAAATCAAACCCTCAAATCCAACGCAATCACTGGATAAATGCACATATCTGCCTCCATCATACTGGAATCGGTGCACTCCCATTACATGTTTAAGTCCACAATCCCAATAGCCCAAAAACTCAGGATTCTCAGGATCCTTTTTCAGACTGTAAATGCGGATACCTGCTTCGCATTTTATGTCAGCCAGTTTTGACTGATCCACCAAAGCCCCAGGCCCGCTTCCACAGCTCATTGCCACAATCATCAAATCGTCAGCAATTTGTATCTTAGGTGAAGTGGTAGTGGGATACTCTTTGGGATCAAGTAATTCAAAGTGCTTTATAAACTCTGGCTTATAGGGATCTGTCACGTCACTGATCATAACGCCATTTTTCGTTCCTCCAAAACAACAGCCATATAGATAATACTTTCCTGACGGGGTCTTATAAAGAGCCATCTGAAACATACCGCATGTTCCATCAAGGTTATTGAAAGAACAAACTTCCAGATTCTTTATAAAACCGTCATTTCCATCACCTTTTGCATAAAAATTATTCTGCATAGTTCTCCTTTTTTATTAATTATTGTAATTTGCTATTCCCGATAGACCTCTGCTGCTTCTTCTCCTTCAAGAATACGAAACGCTCCGACAGCTAAAGACTCCAGCTCATTTTCTCCCGGCATAAGTAAAACCGGAGCAATGAAGCTTACATAATCTATTATCCAATCGGTCAGCATTTTTGAATATGCAACTCCGCCGGTCAAAATAACAGCATCAATCTTTCCTTTAAGAACCGGAGACAGCTCTCCGATTCCCTTGGAAATCTGGTATGCCTCTGCCTGAAAAATATTTTTAGCCAGCTGGTCTCCGTCTTCAATCATTTTTTCTATTTCCAGGCAGCTTGATGTTCCAAGATAAGCTTTCATACCGCCCATACCAGCCACCTTTTTTTTCATATCTTTTTTGCTGTAAGCGCCGCTGTAGCACATGTCAACAATGTAGTTCAATGGAATACTGCCGGATCTTTCAGGTGAAAAAGGCCCCCCGTCAGCAGTTATAACATCCACAATCCGCCCTTTTTCATGTGCACTGATGGAGATTCCCCCTCCCAGGTGGGCAACGATAAAATTCATCTCCTGATAAGTTTTTCCGGCCTTTTCAGCAGCTTTTCTGGCCATAGCTTTCGAATTTAAAACATGGCAAAAACTCTGTCTTACCACCTCCCGCATTCCTGTTATTTTAGCAATGTCTGCCATTTCATCGGAACCTACAGCATCGTAGATGTACGCAGGAATCCCAAGGGGAGCGGCAATTGCATCTGCAATCAAAGCACCTAAATTAGACGCGTGTTCAATTGTTGCAGGATCAGTCAGCCTTTTTTTCATGACTTCTGTCACCTGATAGCCGCCTGCATGAATGTTTACCAGCTGGCCACCTCTTCCAACAACTGCAGAAAGTTCTTTTTCCGATATTCCATGCTTTTTCAGGGAATTCACGATACTTTCTCTCCGCATATCAAATTCGTCGGTGACCCTGTCATATTTTTTTAATTCTTCATCAGAATGAACTACACTTTCTGTAAAAAGTTCCATTTTATCCTCATAAACAGCAATCTTTGTTGAGGTGGAACCTGGATTAACAGCCAAAATTTTATAACTCATTCAATATCTCCTTATCTAATTAGCGGCCGCTGCGGAAACAACGATAGAAAGAAATTTTTCTTCCGCAGAAGAACCTCTTGATGTTAAAACAACAGGACATTTTGCCCCTACTACAAAGCCTGCCATCTTTGCCTTGCAAGTACAGGCCAGCATCTTTCCCATAATATTTCCTGCATGAATATTAGGTGCCACAAGCACATCCACATCACCAGCAATTCTGCTTTCATATCCTTTTAGTTCAGCAATCTCTCCATCTATGGCACAGTCATAGGAAACAGGGCCTTCCACGATACAGTTTTTAATTTCCCCTTCCTGATTCATACGGGCGAGCTTTGCAGCCTCTATCGTTTCAGGCATCTTAGGATTAACCTTTTCTACACAAGCCAGAACTCCCACTTTAGGACACTCATAGCCCATGGCTAATAAAGTATCTACCGTATTTTCAATAATGGCTTTTTTCTGTTCAAGAGTCGGGTATGTGACCATTCCCCCATCTACCGGAACTAAAATCTTATGATAGGTGGGAATGTCAAACATTGTAAAATGTGACATAACACCGCCTTTTCCCAGTCCATGTTCCTTATCTACCACAGCTTTTAAGATAACAGCGGTATCCAGATATCCTTTCATAAGAAAATCTGCTTTCCCTTCTCTCACCAGTGAAACAGCAATTTCCGCAGCATCCTTATTATCTGCAGCCGGATAGATATCCTCCACCGGGACCGTTTCACCCAGTTCTTCCATAAGCTTTAGAATTACCTCCTTATCTCCAACCAGGACAGGTCTTGCAATCCCCTCTTTTCTGGCATGAAACGCCGCCTCCAAAGTATGTCTTTCTCCAGCTGCAGCGATCGCCATCCGCTTCATGGAAGGATATCCCTTTACTTTTTCTATTAATTCATCAAAACTTTTATATACCATTTGAAGATCTCCTTATTTCTGTGATCTGCCAATCTCAAGACCTTTTTGAAACGCCTGTCTGTTAAGCGGAAGAAGCTTGGGCTTTGAACCCAGCTTATGCTCGATGGCAGACCAGACTGTTTCGGCATCAATGATTTCCGAATACCCTACATATACACCAAGCATAATAACATTTAAGACCTTTGCATTTCCAAGCTCCAGGGCCAGCTCCGTAACCGGCGCTTTAATGATGCTTATATCATCTCTTTCTATTTTATCTTTTACGATAGAACTGTTAATAAAAAGAGCTCCTCCCTGCTTTAACGAAGGCAGGAATTTCTGCAGGGACGGTCCGTTCATTATGATCAGATCATCCATCACATCTCCCAAAGGTGCCCCGATGTTCTCATCGGAAATAACAACGAAACAGTTGGCCGTTCCGCCTCTCTGTTCAGCTCCATAGGAGGGGAAAAACGTAACGTTTTTATTAGTTGAATCGCAGGTTGCAGAAGCCAGGAATTTTCCAAGGGTCATGACTCCTTGTCCACCGAAGCCTGCCACACATAAATTTGTCTCCATTTTTTTCCTCCTCTTACCGATCTCTAAAAACGCCCAGCTGAAACTCTGCAAGCATCTTTTCTTCAATAAAATCAAGTGACTTTAATGGGTCCAGTCCCCAGTTTGTAGGACAGTTGGTAATAACCTCTACCATGGAAAAACCTTTTCCCTCCAGCTGATTCTTAAATGCCTTTTCAATCGCCTTCTTTGTTTTCATAACATTTGCAGGAGTATTACAGCTGGTCCGCTCCAGATAAACAGGTGCCGTAAGCTGGTTCAATATCTCGCACATGTGCATGGGATAACCATGTTCCTTCGGGTCACGTCCATTGGGAGCGGTAGTCGCTTTCATACCTACCAAAGTCGTTGGCGCCATCTGTCCTCCGGTCATACCATATATTCCATTATTGATAAAAATTACGGAGATGTTTTCTCCTCTGTTTGCAGCAGACATAGATTCCGCCAGGCCAATCGAGGCAAAATCCCCATCTCCCTGATAGGTGAACACCAATCCCTGCGGGTTTGCTTTTTTCACTCCGGTTGCCACTGCACAGGCACGCCCATGAGGAGCTGTAATATTATCGTAAGCAATATAATCCATCTGCAGACCGCAGCAGCCAATTCCCAGAACACAGGTTGCTTTATCCACCAGATTCATTTCATCTATCACTTCACCGATGAGTTTCATTACGGTTCCGTGCATACAACCAGGGCAAAAGCCGGAGACTTTATTTTCCTGAATTGTTTTTGTTCTCGAATAAATTCGTTCCATCTTTTCCCTCCTATCTGCTGATAATCCGATTTACGTTTTCAAGAATTGTTTCACGGCTCATGATATTACCGCCAGAACACAAACAGGTTTCAACCGGACAGCGCCCCTTTACTCCAGCTTCCACATCAGTTACGAACTGCGCCGGAATAGACATCTCAACATCAAGAATTGCCTTCACTCTGCTATAGTCAATATGTTCAAATGAATGATAGGGGAATGGATGAACAGTTAAAGGACGAATCAAGCCTGCTTTTACGCCTTCTTTCCTGAGCACATCTACTGCTGATTTTGCAATACGGGCAGATATTCCATAAGCAGCAATGATAACTTCTGCATCTTTAATCTGATATTCTTCCGCACGTGCATCCATTTCCCACGAAGCATAAAGAGCCGCAGCTTCTTCGTTTACCCGTTGCATCTCATCAGTCAGCCAATTCCCTGGCTGGATCCATGAACGATGATCATAATCCAACGGATGACCAATACATGCCCAGCTTTTTTTTGAAGATTTCATTGCTTCGATTTCTTCATTTGTTTTCATCTCAGGAAGAAAAACTGGTTCCATCATAGTGCCTATTACACCATCTGCCAGTATTAGTACAGGATTTCTGTCACGGTCTGCATAATCAAACGCATGATACGTCATATCAACAGCCTCCTGAACAGAAGCCGGTGCAAAAACCATCATTTCAAAGCCTCCGTTTCCAGATGCTTTTGTTGCCTGATAGTAATCCATCTGAGCTGGCTGAATGGAGCCAACACCTGGGCCACCTCTGGATATATTGGCATAAACCATGGGAATACGGGCAGATGCGCAATAGGAAATCCCCTCACTTTTTAAGGATATACCAGGGCTGGAGGATGAGGTCATCGCTCTGACTCCGGCACTGGCTGCTCCGTAAATCATACTTATTGAAGCCACCTCTGACTCTCCCTGTACAAAATTTCCATTTACCTCCGGCATTCTTCTTGCAAAATATTCTGGTATCTCATTTTGGGGTGTAATCGGATACCCTGCAAAAAAACGGCAGCCAGCTCTGACGGCTGCTTCCGCAATTGCTTCACAACCCTTCATAAATACTCTGGACATTCTATCTACCTCCTTCTACTTGTATATCTCAATGGCTCCATCCGGACAAATCCGACCGCACATACAACAGGCGATGCAAGCCTCCATATTTGATGGGGTCACATACTCATACCCCTTTGAATTTACATTCGTTCCAATTGTCAGAACTTTTTTCGGACAGAACTTGACGCAATAGCCGCAACTTTTACAACGCTCTGCCACCACTTTAATTTCGGCCATATCCTTAATTTCCTCCTTTCATTTTTTATCCATAGAAACCACCCATGGATAGGTAAGATAAAGATGTATGGGCATTACCGGAATACTCAGCTTATCCTTCACAGCCTCAAAGAGCTCTTCTCTGACGCAGAGAAAATCCAATTTCTTATAAGGAGTCACTATTTCTTCCAGCTGTCTGTTTCCTTCCATGATTTCTTCCGCCGTAGTGAGGCGCCCCAGGTTAGGATTGCTGATTAAATGAATCTTGTCTATGCTTATATGTGAGACTCCCAGGACTTCTCCCAGAACCTTATTTACGTGTTCTAAATCATAGGACCATGGACGGTAAGGATTGATTACATAATAAACAATGGTATCCTGCCGGTTTATCTGCGGTGAAAATCCGCCGATGGACCTGGCGCCCATGTAATCACCTCCTGCATCCATAACCACAAAAGATTCTTCATCCCTAAGAAGACGGTTGACGCCTCCCACCAGAGTAGGTGCATCCATAAACTGCTGCTCATAGTGAAATTCCATTCCCAGTTCCAAAAGCTCTTCACAAAGATCTCTGGAACGAAACAGAGGCTTGGTCATATCCATGTCAAAAAAATGAACCTTCTTATTTCCGGAAGATAATAGCTGCTTTGCCACGTTAACTGCGATTTCACTTTTGCCGCTCCCTGCCTCACCAATAAATAAGAAATTATTATATATATTTATTTTTTCTTGGATTCTTCCAGTCATTTCCTTTCCCCTTTGCTCAATAAAGCTTATGAAAATCTTTTATCTTTTTATATAATAACGATTTTTTTTATCAAAATCAAATATCAATTTCAATGATTATAATAACTATAACTTATTTATATGAAATTTTATATCACATTTTATGCATTTTTAACAAACTTTATCAAAAAACGCTTTTCAAAGCATATTTTTAGGTTTATAATAAGTTTTAGTTATATATAAAATCATTTGAGGAGATGGGTTATGACGAATCTTAAGCAATTAGAATATTTTGTTTCACTGGCTGAAACTTTAAGCTTTACTCAAACATCTGAAAAATTTTTCATTTCTCAAACCGCTGTTACTCAACAGATAAAGGTTCTGGAAAATGAACTGGACGTGAAATTGTTAAATCGTACAAAAAGACACGTGGAATTAACTCCTGCCGGTACTATCTTTCTAACGGAAGCAAAAGCCATCCTGGCACGTACACAAGACGCCATTATCAAAACAAAAAAAGCTGCTATCGGCTTTATTGGCACCCTGAATCTTGGAATTGTCAGCGGATATGATAATCCCCAGCTACCAGATATACTTCGTTCTTTCCATACCGGATATCCTAATGTTTCTCTCTCTTTAAGCGAAGCAGGTGTCGGATCATTATATTCAGCATTGATCAATCAGACCCTTGATGTAGTTATTAATGCCTGCTTCTCTTCTAATAAATTGGAGGAAAAAAAGATAAGTTATAAAAGTATCAGCACTCATAACTTAATTATAATGCTTCCCACCACGCATCCTATGGCATTTCGTGATGAGTTGAGCATGCATGATTTAAAAAACGATGCCTTTATATTGACTGCGGTCAAAGAAGATAAAGATAATTTTGGGCATTACGAAACTACAATGTCCCATTTTATACGATCTGGTTTTACTCCAAACACGATACACCATTCCGATAATTTTGACATTACCGCCCTAATGGTAGCGGCTAACATGGGAGTTGCTGTTGTACCGTCCTATACGCTTGTATCCAATCGGAATCTTGGAAAAGTTGTCACCCTTTCGCTCAAAGAAAAACCGGATCAATTTGAAATTGTGGCGGCCCGATACGATGAAAATCATAATCCTACGATTGATAAATTTTTATCATACATGACTAAATTTAATAATTAATTCATAATTGAAGCATAAAAATACGCCTCGCACCGGGTCTCAGAAGCCCGATCAAGACGTATTTATATAACTATTTTGCGTTCCTCCTTCTTCATGCTGCTTTTACTGTTTATTATTGCTATGGCTATCAATAACGTCAAGAAGCTTCTGGACGCATTCATTGGTTCTGTTATTATGAATACATACGACCTTAAAATATCTGTCAAATCCATTTATAGGGATAAAACGAATACTGTCATTTGCAAAAAACTGCATGTGACTGGCCATAATGGTAACTCCTACCTGGCAATCCACCATTACCAGCATATGGATAAGAGAATTTGCTTCATAAATGGTGTTGGGTCTAAAATTTTTCGTCATACAGATGCTGTTAATCAGATTATGATCTCGTCTGGAAACCCGAGGGTCCATTTGAATCATAGGTTCATCCTTTATCAAAAGCAAATCAATGGAGTCCAAGGTGGCATATTTATGGCTCTTTGGGACTACCAGGCACATATTATCACAAAATACTGTTTTCTTGCAGAGATTTGGAATATTGTCAACCTCCAGGTCTGGCAGAATTGCAATATCCAGCTGATCCCTGAAAATGGCATCCATAATGTAAGAATAGGTACAATCTCGCGGATTTATTTCAATGTTAGGATTTTTCTCTCTAAAATCATTAATAATTTCAGGAAGCAGCCGTATCAATGCCGTTCCCAAAAAACCCAGATTAATCACCCCTGTAATTCCGCTTTCCACCTCTTTTGTCTTTTTTATGGCACAATCAAAAGACTTCAGCACCTTTTTTGTTTCCTCATAGAAAACTTTACCGGCAGGCGTTAATTTTACGTCTCGTTTATTCCGTATAAATAACTGAGTTCCGACAGCACGTTCCAGATTTATGATGAGCTTACTAAGCGCAGGCTGTGTAATATGAAGTCTTTGGGAAGCCTTCGTGTAGCTAAGGGTTTCAGCCAATACAATAAAATACTCCAATTGAAACAGATTCATCCCTATACCTCCTTACCATCGAAAAGTTAGTAACGCCTTTATTATGACATAGTAGCATTATTCTATCATTTATTCAACTTAATCCATTGTATTTCATTACTCATTATTTCTGCCCACGCACTACTTTGTTATTTTTATCTATATTCCAAAAATATTATATATTTATTTGGTACTTATACTTTTTTAAAATAAAAGAGAATGATTAAAGCAACACGGCCATTGCTTTGATCATTCTCTTATTTTAATTAAAATATACCGATCTGTTCGGCTAAGATAAGCGGTGCCTGTGTCCTTTCCACCACTTCCTCTACCGTGGTTCCTTCTGCAACTTCTTTCAGAATCAGGCCTTCCTTTGTAACCTCTATGACTGCCAGCTCCGTAATAATCAAATGAACCTTTTCTATTGCTGTAGCCGGAAGAGAAATTTTATTCAAAATCTTGGGTGTGCCATCTTTTGCTGTATGGGTCATTGTAATGATTACTCTTTTTGAGCCTTCCACCAAATCCATGGCCCCTCCCATTCCTGGAACCATTTTTCCGGGAACGATGTGGCTGGCAAGACTTCCTGAGCGATCCACCTGCAAAGCTCCAAGCACTGTCGTATCAACGTGTCCTCCCCTGATAATCCCAAATGAAGTGGCGCTGTCAAAATAGCAGCCGCCAGAATTGATCATTACCGGTTTTCCGCCTGCATTTACGATGTTTGCATCCAAGTAACTTTCTTCAGGCATTACTCCCATTCCAAGAATTCCATTTTCCGACTGGAGACAAATCGTAACCTCTTCAGGTACATAATCTGCCACCATCGTAGGCATCCCAATTCCCAGATTCACCACATCTCCATCCCGCAATTCCTTTGCAGCGCGTCGAACAATCCGTTCCTTAGCTGACATATGGCTCACCTCCTACCAGATAATCCACAAAGATTCCTGAGGTAACAACATTTTCCGGCTGTAATCTTCCCACCGGCACAATTTCTTCTGCAGCCGCAATGACAAGAGTTGCAGCGGTTGCCATCAATGGGTTAAAGTTTCTTGTGGTCGCCTTGTAAAAAATATTCCCCTTTTCATCTGCTATGGATGCCCTGATCAAGGCAACATCTGCTGTCAGAGGTTTTTCCAGTAAATACTTCTTTTCTCCCATGGTAATCACTTGTTTCCCCTGTTCAATTTCGGTGCCAAGACCTGTAGGAATCAAAATGCCTCCCAGACCTGCCCCACCTGCACGAATCTGTTCTGCCAGTGTACCCTGGGGAACCAGCTGGACTTCCAGTCTGCCTTCATTCATAAGCTGCCCCGTCAAAGGATTCAACCCGATGTGGGAGGCAATCAGCTTTTTCACTGCTCCAGCTGCTATCAGCCTTCCAATTCCAGTCCCGGGAGTTCCGCTGTCATTGGCTATAACGGTCAATTCCTTTATTCCCTTCTCAAGCAGAGCATCAATAAGAAGTTCCGGAGTTCCATTGGACATGAAGCCGCCGATCATAACAATGGCTCCATCCTGTATGGATTCAACTGCTTCCCTCGCGGATGAAATCTTCATAAGCGTTCCCTCCTATCGTTCAATTACGACCGCAGTTCCCATACCGCCGCCGATACAAAGGGTTGCAAGACCTTTTTTCGCATCTCTTTTTTCCATCTCGTAGAGAAGCGTAGTTAGTATTCTTGCCCCTGATGCCCCAATGGGATGTCCTAAAGCCACTGCTCCTCCATTAACATTGGTCTTTGCAAGGTCCAGCTTCAATTCTCGACAGACAGCAATTGCCTGAGCCGCAAACGCCTCATTTGCTTCCACAAGATCCAGTTCTGAGGCCGTAATTCCTGCCTTTTTCATGGCTAGCTTCGCCGCAGGAACCACTCCAAGTCCCATTACTTCCGGCTCGACTCCTCCAGAGCCATATCCAGTGATGCTTGCCATAACAGGCAGCCCCAGTTCCTTTGCCTTCTCTTTTTCACAAATAATGAGCATGGCAGCCCCGTCATTGATTCCAGACGCATTTCCTGCTGTGACCGTTCCTTCTTTTTTAAAGGCAGGCCGTAATTTGGCCAGACCCTCTGTTGTTGTTCCAAACCTGGGAAACTCATCTGTATCAAATATCTTTGGCTCTCCTCTTTTCGAAGGAATCGTAACTGGTGCAATCTCATCTTTGAAACGGCCTGATTCAATAGCCGCCTGTGCTCTTTTTTGACTCTCCGCAGAGAATTCATCCTGTTCCTGCCTGGTGATTTCATACCGTTTAGCAATGTTTTCTGCCGTGACTCCCATATGATAATTATGGAATGCATCCCATAGACCATCTGTAATCATGGTGTCAACCAAGGTATCATTTCCCATCTTCATTCCAAATCTATGGTTTTTTAAGACATAGGGCGCTTCTGACATGCTTTCTGTTCCCCCTGCCAGAACAATATCCGCATCTCCTGCTTTAATCAGCTGAGCCGCCAGCGAAACCGCCCTAAGTCCGGAACCGCACACTTTGCTTATTCCCATGCAGGGAGTTGTGACCGGAATTCCTGCTTTAATAGAAACCTGCCTGGCAACATTCTGTCCAAGTCCGGCACTAAGTACATTTCCTACAATAACCTCATCAATATGTTCCTGCTTTATTCCGGCCCGTTCAATTGCAGCCCTTACTGCCACAGCTCCTAAATCAACCGCCGACACTCCGGCAAGGCTGCCTCCAAAACTGCCAATAGCTGTTCTTGCTGCACTAACGATTACAACCTCTCTCATAGCTCCTCCTTACAGTGATAGAATCTGTCTTGCTTCATCGGGAGTTGCAACCTCTTTACCAAAATCCCTGATGACCCTTTTTGCACGTTCTACAAATTCAACATTTGATTTTGCAAACTGACCCTTGCCGTACATAATGTTATCCTCCATTCCCACACGGATATTTCCGCCAAGAGCCAAAGCCGCATACATAATGGGAAGATGACCCTTACCAATGCCAAGAGCGCTCCAGGTCGATCCTTCAGGAATCAGATTTTTTAAATAAACCAGATTTTCCACAGTTGCTGCCATTCCACCAGCAGCTCCCAGTACGAACTGGAAATGAAGGGGAGCCTTTAGTACTCCTTTTTTTAAGTAATAAAGTGCATTTCCAATCATTCCTACATCAAAAATTTCAATTTCCGGCTTTACTCCTGCTTCCTGCATCGTATTACCTAACTTTTCCAGAAACAAGGGGCTGTTTTCAAACACACAGTTATTCTGCCAATTCATGGAGCCGCAATCATAAGAAGCCAGTTCAGGTTTCAGGTTGATAAAAGGCTTCATTCTTACGTCATCGGTCAACCCGATTCCACCGGAAGTGGTCAGATTCAAAACTATATTGCAATTTTCTTTTTCCCGAATGAGTCTTACTGTTTCCTCAAATTTATCATAATCCATAGAAGCATCGGCATTATCATCTCTTACATGAATGTGAGCCATAGAAGCACCTGCTTTCCAGCAGTCATATACCTCCTGGGCAATTTCTGAGGGAGTAATGGGCACATAGGGAGTATTTTCCTTCTTGGGCCAAGCCCCGGTCGTTGCAACCGTCAAAATAACTTTATTACTTAAATCACTCATTTACACACCTCCATACTGATAGGTTCTGACCGGCACATCATTTAAATCTGCTTCTTCAATTTCTGCTACACAGCGAACCATGGAACCATCTCCCATGTACCATCTGATCGGGAAGCAGAAAAAGCGGAAGCGTTTTCCTGAAACCTTATCTAAATCTCCGCCCAGATTCTCCACTCCTACAATGCCGTGTCCAAGCATTTCCTTATGACAGGGTTCCCAGGTTCCCCAGCAGCCAATGGCTTCCAGTTCGCCAAATTTCTTATCATAAGCTTCCTGTCCGTGAATCTTGATATATAATTCTTTATCAAATTCAGCATAAGCCTCTTCTCCGAACTGTGCGATGTATTCATCTGTGATTGGTCTTCCTGAAGCTCCCAGCAGATTCATTTTGGTCATTCCGTTATTTCCCATTGCGGTATGCAGCGGGTGATCTAAAGCCTGCATATCCATTGCCACGCATTTAACCTTGTGCTTTACGAACCACTTACCTGCATCTATTCCCGTACCGCAGGAATAATGATAATAATCCTTAGAATCATCAAACAGACGGTGCATTCCTGTATTAAAACAAACCACCATTCCCTCTAATTCCTCAGGCTTAATTTTGGCACGGCGGCAGGCATCTTCTAAATGCTCTTCCGTAATCAGTCCCCAGCGTTCAACATGAATCTCCAGGCAGACAGCATCACCTGTATAGGCATCCACCGGCATCTCATGGGTGTAGCGAGCTCTTTTTCCATCAAATTCCTTTTCCATAACATGGCGGGGAGCATCACAATGAGTGCCTGTATGCATGGTACAGCCGATGTACTGGGTCAAAACACCTCCCTTTGCCAATGTATGCTTGCTGTCAATGACAGGCTTATCAAAATATGGCCAACGCGGGATTTCCGCACTGAATGGGTGGGTTAAGTCAACAAATACTTTATTGCACATAGATATTACCTCCAAATTTTCTTATATACATATAATAGTTAATCATTCAGACTAATTAGCCCAATATCCACCGTCTGTTGCCACATTGGCACCAGTCATAAAATCACTGGCCTTTGATGCAAGGAACAGACATGGACCTACGAAATCTTCCGGTTCTCCCAGACGTCCGATCGGGAGCCTTTTTAAGAAGTTCTTATAAACCTCACTTTCCGGATCAAACATCCATTCCGTTAATTCCGAACGAAATACGGTAGGATTGATGGTATTTACATTAATATGGTATTTTCCAGTCCATTCACAGGCCAGAGACTGAGCCATTAAGTCGATTCCGCCCTTTGCCGTACAATAGCCAGTATAACCTGCCATTCCCATTTTGGAACGGGCTGATGATACCAGGATCACTTTTCCACCTCTGCCCTGACGAATCATCTGCTCCCCCGTATATTTACAGTAAAGCCAGGTTCCCTGAACATCGGAATCCATAATCTGCTTCCAGGTGGACAAATCCTGCTCTATAATGGGCTGGGGTTTATTATATCCCGCTGCCGTAACCAGCACGTTAATCTCTCCAAACCGTTTCACTGTATCTGTTACAACACGAATAACATCCTCCTCTGCAGCAGGATCTCCCACAGAATATCCACATTCAATTCCATGTCCTTTCAGCTCTTCACAAAGCTGTTTTAAAGTTTCTTCCTTCCGGCCTGTAACCATGACCTTCATTCCTGCCAAACCATAGCCCACACAAATAGCTTTTCCAAGTGCCCCTGTGGCACCGGTTACAAGAGCAACCTTTCCTCTGACCTCAAACAAATCAGTCATGAATTCCTTCGTTACCATAGTAACCCCTCCTCTCTATTCCGGATAATTAATAACCACCAGCATTACTGCCGGTCGATTCGACTCATTTACAAGATAACGTCCCTCAAATGGAGCAAAGGAAATGCTCTCATTTTTATGAATGACATATTTTGTCCCTTCCTTATCCGTTACCGTCATTTCCCCTTCCAGCACGTAATATACCTTCTCAAGAGGATTGTCCTCGTATCCATATTCCGCACCGCCTCCAGGAAGAAACGTGGAAAGTCCCATCCAGAATTTTTCTGCTCCTGTCTCTTCCTTTCCATGTATCCGCATAGCCTTCATTCCAAAATGACCTGGTGCATCATATCCTTTTAATTCTTCCAATGTTCTTTTTACCATTTTGACTTCCCCCATATGTTAATCATATTGTTTACTTGCCTGCAGCTGATTTAAGAGACGCCTGTTAAACCGATTCTGAATCTCCTGCTGCTTATCCTTTGGATATTTAAAAAATCCCTCTCCTGATTTGAAGCCCAGCTTGCCTTCCTTAACCTTCTCCCTTAAAAGTCCGCTTGCCTCGGGTGACCTGTCCATAACAGACAAAAGATTATCCCCGACTGTACACCAGATATCAAGACCACCAAAGTCTGCCACCTCTAACTGTCCTGTGGTTGCATATCGGAAAGCAGGCCCGTATTTTAAGGCCGTATCAATATCTACCGCTTCCGCCGCACCCATCTCCATTAAAGAGAATACTTCTCTTGCAATTCCCTGCTGAATCCTGTTTGCCAGTAATCCCGGTATATCCTTAAGCACCTTTGCAGGACGCTTTTCAATCGAACGATAGAGCGCTTCTACTTCTTTATAGGTTTCTTCCGGCATATTGCCGAAGCAGGATAATTCCACTAACGGGATTAAATGCGCCGGGTTATACCAGTGACACACCATAACCCTTTTTTTATCCTCTCCGCTTAATTTTTCTGTCAGCTTTGAAAAAGCAAGGCTTGACGTGTTGCTGGCTAAAACGGTATCCTTCCGGCAAAATACACACAGTTGATCTAATAACTCCTGTTTCAATTTCAGTACTTCCGGTATTGCCTCAATTACATAGTCTGCATGTTCCACTGCCTGCTTTAAATCATCAAACAGTGCTACATTGCTTAATGCAAGGTCAGCTTTTTGCTTATCCATTGCACCTTCTTCACATAAAAAATCATATTGACTTTTAATTCTTTCGCGGCAGCAATTCCTTACCTCATCAAAACTTTCATAAACGGAGACCTTATAACCGTAAAGAGCGAAGCAGCCCGCAATTGCATGCCCCATCGTACCTGCACCGATTACTGTAATATTGCGAATCATAGCATTCCTCATTTCTTCACCATATTGACCATATAAAATGGTTTTTTTAATTTAAAATTGTAACTTTAGTATATCATCCGGTTTTTATAAACTGAAATTCATAATATTTATTACAGTTATAACAAAAACAGCATAGGTACAGCCAATAATTATGCAAATTATCACAATCAATCCACCATATCATTGGCATTGTTTTTTGTTTGTTCTTCCATTATGCACAACAGCCATAAAGGCGAAAATCGGGTAGGAGGTGGATAATTAATTTATCTACCGACCTCCCAGTCGAGTAAGTAAGAGGACTTGCACCTCAAACTTCTCACAGAACCGTACGTGAAAGTCTCCTTTCATACGGCTCTTATCATTCAACAATACGAATACAAATTTCTCCAATGAGCAAAAAGCTTTGGCTCTCGTTTTCTTACAGCGCAGAGCCATTATTCTGCTCTGCGTCTTCTCCCACGAAAGTTCTTATATTTACACATCGCCCATTTTACAAGTCTTCTTTCTATGCATTGCAATGTACATCTCATCGCGGATGGATTATACTTACCAAAATAATTTATCCAACCGCGTACTGTGTCCTTCCCACTACCAGGGACTTTCACCCATTAGAAACGTGCGCCGCAAATCGCACAAAAATAAGGCATGTTCTCATCACTGAAAACATGCCTTATAATTCTATTGCATAATTTGTTCTTCTGTAACGCACGCATCCATTTTGCCTTCCATCCCCCAGGTTCCTTCTACTTTGGTTTTGTTAGCAACATGACCAGAAGCGGCACCTGGCACTCTGAATTCGTGGTTATCTAATGGCATAACGGGTATTTCAACTGGCTGGTCAAGCTGCGGAACATAACTGTATGGATAGCGGTATGCACGATAAATGAAAGGCATATCTGACTTAAATGGAGCGATATACTCCCATACAACTTCTTTATCAGGAGTAACTTCCAGCATTCTGCAGCTACAGCCTTCATCAATTAATGTATTACCGTTAGGCAGTCGCTGTGCAGAAGAAATCAGCTGTGAATAGAACTGACTCTTTGCAGTAATATCCATCATACCTCCAAATACAGAACCGTCGAACTGCCAGACAACCTTAAGAGTTACCGGATCCAATTCAATAATTCTGGAATGGTCACGAATATCCGTTTTTGTTCCATCTTTAGATGTTCTGGAGGGTGCACCATATCCTGCCCATCCTCCATTGTCAAAAATCAGAATATTTCCTTCACCTGGCAGTCCTTTTGGAATCATATGCACATGATGCTGGCCAATAATCTGTCCGATTGCACGCAGTTCTTTCGTTTCTGTGAAATCAGGTCCGATTTTCCAAACAAGTTTTCCTGTTTTTCTGGAAATAATCGCAAGAATATTACTCTCTCTTGCATCCCATATGATGTTTTCCGGATCAAAGCGTTCATCACCCGCATCAAACCACCTGTTAGGACCCAGTTTTGACATACTGTTAATATGCATCCAGTCGCTCTGGCCTCCTCCATTTTCATGAACATTGGGATTTCTAAAAAGTACATTTTTTGCTGTTTCAGAGAAACCGAATTCATTAAAATGATCACTTACACTCCATTTCCATACAATATTACCTTCCCAGTCCACTTCAATAAAACAATCATCCAGAAGTCTTTTATCAGAAATACGCTTATTGTGCTTATCCTCATGACAGAGAATTAATGTATTGCCACCATCTACTTTTGGTTCCATACCCGGTACATAATAACCTACCGGATTCCCTTCTCTCTGAAAATCATGATGCTGGCGAGCCATCCAATACGTCTTATCTCCATCATGAAGCTCTTCTTTCCTATTAAAAGTCCACTCAATTTTTCCGTCCCAGTCAACCTGGGTCAGATCAGACATATCCTGATATCCATATTGGTTCTCTCGTCTGCCCAGTGATCCGAACACTCTGCCTCCTGGCAGAAGCTTATTGGGAAACCCATGAAGATCAGACCATGTTTTCACTACATTTCCATTCATATCAATCAAAACAGCACCAACACCATTCACTGGCATTAACGTGTAACCATTCCACGTTTTTTCAGGATTATATATTGTTACTCCCATTGGATATACACTTGTTCCAATAATATGTACAATCTCCTTTTTCTCTATTTATTATTGTTTTAATCTTCTACTCACCTAGTATTGCATCTATTTTATCTGTGTAAACAACTTCCTCCTGCTTACCTCCCACCTTATATATACAATCACCGTTATCAAAAAACAGAACCTGTGGAACTCCTTTTAATGCAAATTTGCTGAATAAGTCTTTCTGTTCTTCAATATCAACATGATAGAAACCAAAGTCCTTATCTTTATAATCTTCTTCAATTTCTTCAATCATTGGATGTACTTCCTGACATACATGGCAGGACTTTCTTGAAAACAATACCAGACACTTTTCTCCTTCATCGTTTATCTTCTCAATAAATTGATTTTGATTCATCTTTTCCATTAAAATATCTCCTTTATTGACTTATTACTTCACTATGCTCCACTCTAATGGTTACAGCCGGTTGTTTCTCTGTCAGTTTAACCTGATATAATGCTGCCATACTCTTCTTTCGTGAAATGTCGATATCCATGAATTTGCACGAATCTCCTGATTTTTCATCCTCTGCGCGCATAGCATTCATCATTTCCAGACTTCCTTCTACTTCCGGACTCCAGAATCCAAGCACTATCGGTACATCATTTTCCAGCACATTGTGTTTAAAATCGTTCTGTTCCTCAATATATCGCTCCGCTGCAGTTGCTGCAATTGCTCCATCACTTACTGCTGTAGCTACCTGTCTGAGATACTTGGCACGTACATCACCCACTGCATACACACCTGGAATATCTGTTTCCATCATTTCGTTTGTATGAATCCACCCTCTGTCATCCAGTTCAAGCTGACCTTTTACAAAATCTGTTGCCGGCACCATACCAACAAAGAAAAATATGCCCTGGCAAAGGAAGTCATATTCTTCCTGTGTCTTTTCATTATGAATGCGTACCGCATTTACTTCGTTTCCATCACCTTTGATTTCAGAAACCACACTGTTCCAGATAAAATTCATCTTAGGGTGGGCAAATGCTTTTTCTGCAGCCTGTTTATTGCAGTCTAAAATTCCTTCATCATGCAAAACAACAACGGTTACCCTAGAAGCGTACTTGGCAATCAGCATTCCTTCCTCAATACCCTGATCACCAGAGCCTACAACGACAACTTCCTGATCCTGGAAGAATTCTGCATCACATGTCGCACAATACCCTACGCCCATACCTGTATATTCCCTTTCACCAGGAATATCTAAAATTCTGGCAGAAGTACCACTCGCAATAATGACAGCAGGAGAATGATACTCTCCTTTTTTTGTCGTGATCACTTTATCTACGCCCTTTAAATCAACCGTTTTCACATTCTGCTTACAGATTTTAACGCCAAAGCTTTTTGCGTGCTCCTCCATTTTTTCAGATAATTTGGGTCCTGTGGTGGTGGTTATTCCGGGATAATTAACGATTTCACGGGTTGTATGTGCTCTTCCACCCACTTCACTTTTCTCTAAAATCAGTGTTTTAAGCTTCGCACGTCCACCATAAATGCCTGCTGAAAGTCCTCCCGGACCACCACCAATAATAACCAGATCATAATCTTCGCGTACCATCTAAACCTCCTTCTGTAAAAGTTCTTTCATTAAATAATAAACTCTGTTATAATAACAGAGTCAATAACCTGCAAATAAAAAGTCAATAGGAAAATTTCAGCCATGGACTGAGTACATATCGCTTTGTGCCTTGAGCAGTGCGAAAGGAATGAATATAAAAATGAATAAATATTTTACAATCAGTGAATTTGCTGATTTACGTGGCATCAATATCAATTCTTTGCGATACTATGAAAAAATTGGTGTGTTAAAACCTGCATACATTGACAAAAAAACAAATTATCGCTATTATTCTACAGAGCAGATTGGAATTTTAAACCAGGTAATTCTCTGTACTATTATTGGCATTCCTCTGAAAGAACTAAAAAATTATATTGATGATGAAGGTAACTTACAGTCAAAGAAGCTTTTACAACAAGGTAAGATTATGGCTCTTAAGAAAATGAATGAATTACAAAACAATCTAAAAATGATTTCACATATGCTGGATAATATTGAAAAGAACGAAAAATATATAAAAGTACAAAAGAAATACACTAGGCAGATAAAAGAACGAAGAATCATCACTTCCGATTTCTTTTCTGAAGAATTGGATGGCAAAGAAACAGTGCGCCAGATTGCCATCCTATACAAATATGCTATGAAAAATGAGTACTTGCCTATGCTCCCGGCTGGAAAGATTATCAAAACTAATTCAAATGGAAAAATAATCCATCAATTATTTATTGAAATTTTGAATACCAATCTCCCAAATAATGACATTACTATCATTCCACAAGGGGAATATGAATGTTTACAGACCACATTAAGTCGTAAAGAAATCTTTGAATTTGTAAGGAACCAAATAAATATGCAAAATAAAGAAGTTATCGTAGATAACATTAGACTTGAAAAATATAGTTTTGACACAAAACCCAGCGAATTACAGATTTTACGAAAAAAATGAATTCAGTTATAAAAGCGATTTTTATAACCTTACAATGTGCTGATGCTGTAATAGGACTTCTGCAGTGGTATTATTTTAATCATTTACTTCACCTAGCCTTTTCTAGTAAGAACTCACAAGCGCTTTTATTACCAAACATGGTCTATATATCCCAAACCTTGAGGAGGTGTCTTTTTCGCACCCCACCTCAGAAAGCAGAAACATATTTCATTCCAACCACCTACAAAATCACACTCACATATCCCCCTCAAGCCGCTTGGAGCTTGAACTTATTATCTACCATCAATATAAACTCCCATGCTGTCTCTGACAAATTTCGACACAAACCTCACAGTGTGTCGAGGTTACAAATGATGCTATTTTAACCTGGTAAGAGATAGGTTAAATTCTCTGGCTCAATAGGAATATCATTAAACTCCGTACCCATGTCTACCTCTGTTCCGTTTTCTAATAATGTTATATCAATTGCTCCACCCGTAGGATGCCCTGCGACGTCAATTGGTGCAACGTATTGACAAGTTAATTTGTAAATTTCATCATCGCTCCAGCGTGGTAATATAGTAGTTGTTGAATTAGTTTTTGTAAAACAATCCCTCAAATCGACGAATAGCACCCTCTAGCGGCCCATTAGGAAGCTTGGATAATAACCCTCCAATCAGAAGTGTAGATACCGCCACCATAATATCACCAAAGGGTATAGTGCCTATATCGAAATCTTGTAAAGATTCATTTTCCCTATTGCCATACCTGCTATAAAAACAGGTGCCCAAGCCAGTGCTGATCCTGGACCGCCTGCAATATTAAATCACTCTCCTCTTGGGTATTATGTATTAGCTCTTCATTCCCGAATATTTTTTTTCAGATTTAAAGCCTAAGCTGATGGCTTTCATCGGGCACACCTCTGCGCACTCTCCACATCGAATACATTCAACCGAATTCGGAGATTTCACAGGATCAACATTCATCTTGCATGTCTTTGCACACTTTCCACAGTGGACGCACTGACGTTCATTTAAATTAAGATGATAAAAACTGATTTTATTCAATAAGCCATATATAACTGCAAGTGGACAAAGTGTTTTGCAGAAAAAGCGATAGCTCAAAATGCATCCAATTATTGTGATAATCAAAATTGTCAATTTTAAACTAAAAAGCGAGCCAATTGTCTGACGAAGTTCGTCATGCATCCTGAGCAATGGGATGCCGCCTTCCAGTGTCCCTGCGGGACAGATAAACTGACAAAATGCAGGTTTTCCGATGCCCATATAGTTTGTAAGCACGACTGGCAGCAAAAATACAAATACAATTAATATGACATATTTAATATATAAAAATGGCCTTGGCACCTTGAATTTTGGGCTGGGTATCTTGTTTAACAATTCTTGAAAAAAACCAAAAGGACATAAGAAGCCACATACAAAGCGTCCCAGAAAGACACCAACTGCAAGCAAGAAACCTATAACATAGAAACTGAATTTGAAATCCATTGAACCACTTACTGCCTGTAATGCTCCTATTGGACACGCGAATGAAGCTGCTGGGCAGGAATAGCAATTCAACCCGGGATTACAAATTTGTTTCCACTGCCCTGTGTAGATCTTACCTGAAGCAAAATTACGGAGATGTGAATTGGAGAATCCAAAAGCTGCTATCTGTATTAGTTTTCTTTTTAACTTATTTGGAATATTCATATGCTCACCCCAATCCTATACACTCTAAACAGATGTTGACAGCTTTATTAAGAACGATGGCTACCTCTCCACGCTGCACCCCGAAGCACAAAAACGCAACGGCTAACAGGAGAACAAACCCTGAAAGGAATCTTTTCTTAGTTTGCAATTCCATTTAAGTATGCCTCCACAGCTGACTTGTAGGAATCCATTTCAGCTCCGACAATGGGATCCCCCACAATTGCACCGCTCTGATCCACAAGAAATGTTGTAGGAAATCCAATAATTCCACTCATCATGTATTTAAAATCATCGTTTGCAATCAAGTTTATAAAATTAACACCAGCTTTATCAACAATCTTTTTCGCTAGGTCCAAATGCTTCTTATCCTTTTCTCCTTCAATATCACCTACCAAGCCAATAATCTGAACATCATCAGACATTTCTTCAGACCACTTTTGAAGTTCAGGCATTTCCTCAATACAAGGACCGCAGAAAGTTCCCCATACATTAACAACCGTCAGTTTTTTATTAGCAAAAATATCATTTGTAACCATATTGCCGTTTAAATCTTTTGTTGTGAAAGAGGGCATGGCTTCTCCAAGCACAGTGTCTGCGTTTTCCAATTCAACCGGAATAAAGGAAAGGTTCTCCTTGACTGTTTTCATATATTCCTTACACTGCTTATATTGCTTGACTTCCTCCTCACTGAGATCACCATTATCCAAATCCGGAATAGAGATAATGTAGGTATATCCGTCGTTGGTTCCGAGTTCTTCAGAAGGCGAATATCCGGTAATTTTATCTAAACTGGTTCCAGAATCAACTAACTTCTTATACTCATCCGTTTGCAGCATTACAATGTCCATAATGGTACGGCTTGTATTCCATATCTTCTGCGTATACTCATCAGAGACTTCTTTGGTTCTTTTCTCTTCATCCATATTGATAATCGTGTCTAAAGCTTCTGTGGCAGTCGGACTATAATATGTAATACTAACTATGCGGTATCCATCCAAGTTTTGGTTATACCCTTCCAAGGTGACACCTTTATCCATATATTCCTGCGATATGGTGAATTTAAGTCCCCGTTCCTTTACCTCAGTGGTAACATTACCGTCAATACTTACTGGAAGTGCACCATTTGTTTCAGCTTTTTGTGTAGGACTACAACCAGATACTGTTGTTAAAATTGTTACTGTAGCCAGAGCAATTGCCACAAAATTTTTAATTCGTTTCATTAATAATTCTCCTTTTATTAAAAGTTTTTTCACAAGTGTTCCACCTGTAATAGTGCAAAGTATACTACAAAAATTATGACAAAACAGCGTTTCTACTTTAACAGTGGCTTTACGTCTCGAAACATTTTTTATAAAATATGTTCAGGACAAAAATGCAGTATTCAGGACAAAATATTTGCGACAAAACAATAATATGGTATAATTTATTATTGCTTTTTTATTATGCAGGAGGTTCGGCCATGCTAAAAATAATTGTATGCGATGATGATGCTTTTACCCTATCCATGATATCGGATATTCTTAATAATATAATTCGTACTTTAAAGATGGAAGCAGAGATAGCTTGCCTTGCATCTTCGGCCGGAGAGGTATTGGCGTATTTAAACAGCAATCCCGATTCCTACTTATTTTTTTTGGACCTTGATATGGGAAACCGCCAATTAAATGGTATTGACTTAGCGCAACAGCTCCGTGAAAAAGCAATTCCGGCAAAAATTGTTTTTGTCACAAGTCATATTGAGAAAAGCATGGCAATCCTAAAAAGTGGGGTTGAACCATTTGATTTCATTAAAAAAAATTTTAACCTAGCAATAATGACATCGGAATTTGAAAGCTGTTTAACAAAATGTATGAATTTGGAAAATGGTTCCATCGAGGTACCAAGCAATACAGTTGAACTTCAAATAGGTATTGACGAATATATAAGTATTTCAGTTGAACGAATTGCATATGTCGAAACAATAAAGGGACAGGCACATAATATCTGCTATCACACTATTGATGGTTCACAAATTACTGTACGAGATTCGATTTCTCACGCTCTTGAATTATTGGGGGAAGACTTTGTTCTCAGCCATCGTTCAGTTGTAGTGAATAGACGCTGTGTTGTTGGCATAACAGATGGACAATTAAAATTAACAAATGGAGAAGTAGTTTCATGTGCAATTAGCAAAAAAAATATTTTTAAAATAAATAGATCGGAGAATTGATGATGCCTTATCCCGTTGGTAGTTTAACAGATTTATTTAGTACAGGATTTATAGAAATTGTACTAAGCTTTTTACACTCATTTATTATATTACTTTGCATGACAATAACCAAAAAAGCACCAAAACAAATACAATTCCTGATAGGGATTGCAATTGTTCTTGTGCAGGCATTCTATATCTGGAATATCACTTCAAATTCACAATTATTGTTTGTTATTGTTGCTGCAGCATTATTTTCTATTGAGGTTAAACAGCTAAGGCTATGCGATGTTTCGGCTGAAAACACTCTATTCCTTTTTGCTGCCTTTTTGTTACCTTATAGATTATTCAATTCAAGCTTAACAACTATGGGATATGGTAGTTGGTATTTGCTTATTCTTTTTACATTATTATCCTTTGATTTTCTCAAAGCTGATACCTTGAGAGGAAGAATTCTGAGTGTTTATATTTCCTTTATATATCTGTCATTCTCAGCATTAATTTTTTTACCAATCATGGAATACATCATGTACCATTTCCAAACTGGGAAGTCCTTGGACCGAGTAGCAATGGTTTTGTTTTTGTCCATAACTTTAATGTTTGCTTTTGGAACGGTCTACTTGGTTAGCAAAAAATGTAACCGGATTATAATCACCGCAAGAAGAATTAGCAAAAAATATACTGTTGTTGATAAAATAATCTCTTTCTTCGCTGTCATAACCACTATTTCCATCGTAGTTATCCCGCTTCCATTCATATTAACCAGAACGGCTAGTGATCTACTTCTAATTTATATCAGTATTTTTCATTTGTTTCTTTTGATTTTTCAGGTAGCATTTGTATATATGTTATACTTCATAGAGGACTATCGAATTACATTATATTATATGAAACAGTCACAAAAGAGCACAGTTGAATACTATAAAAATTTGAATAAAAATCTTAAAGATATGGAAAACCTTCGTCATGATATCAAAAATCTCTTTATGACGATGGGTGGATTTGTAGAAAAAAGCGGTGACTCGGCAATGAAGATCTTTTATCAAGAAAAAATATATCCATTTGCATTAGATCAGATTGAGAAGAACTATCAGTTTTCGCAGCTGTATCAAATTCCTTCCGAAACGCTACGCTCTTTTTTGCACATGAAACTATTTCAAGCATTTAATCTCAATGAAAATATATCACTGCATATTCAAATCGATGAAGATCTATTTTTCTTAGGAATGGATATTATTGATCTGACAAGGATACTCGGAATTTTTATCGATAATGCTATCGATGAATGTGAAAACCTCTCTGACTCACATATAAATATAAATATCCGCAATCAAAAAAATCTGGTATCTTACTCTATAAAGAACAGTGTACGTGCAGGTCATCAGTTTGATCATATGATACTGAGAAAATCAGATAAGATAGGGCATAGCGGAAGAGGATTGCAAATTGTTAAAGAAATAGTCGACAGTTATCCACAGGTTATGTTGAACACCTATTATGATAAAGCGGAATTTCGCCAAAGCTTGAATATAAGCAATTAATATCTATCTTCTAAGCGAAACGGCTTTGGCATTTCCTCCGTCTAAAAACCATTGAACGGTATGACAGCATAATCAATCTGTATACTAATGAAAAAGGCTTCCATACAGTGGTGTCCCTATAAACCGTTAGACTGGGTAGTTCAAGAGGGCTGCAAATTGACCCCCACCCCCGTCCACATAATAAGGCCAACAACGCAGGGTAGAATTTGATTTATATGGCGAATACAGATTTTTGGCGCATACTCTGGTAGGTTTGTCATCTGCTATTTCCTCCGGCTGACGATTACACTGGTTCTGTTTAGAAGTAATGGTTGCAAATGTAATACGCTCTGCCCTGTATTCACCTGCGGGTGTGCTTATTTATCATGCTCTATATAATTCCCATGGTTGGAATGGCAGGAAAACAGGTCAAATCCTTATTAGAACGATCATTGAGATATGGCGATGGGTTCTCCTCCTTCCAGCTATTTACTTATGCTTGCGTATTCTGGAATTATGCCTTAGGGCGACAGCTCATTATTCTATGGAATACGTTTAACACCCCATTTAACTCTCGCATACTCCACAGCCCTCTACCAACATTATTTTCATTAAGATTTATCCTACCAATTTAGGACATATTTCGACAATTATTTCAGCTCATCACTGAACTCTTCGAGATCTACAATGCTAATTGCACCTTCGTTTCTAAGTGAAATAATATTATAAATAAAATTCGACCGGTTCATTTCTAATTGAACACCAGTTTTCTTCCTGTCTTCCTTTATTCTCTTTTCCAGTCTCCAAAACTTATCTGATGGATTAGCGTTCTCACTTAATAATTCTATATATTCCTTATTGAGCCTGTTCATATAGCTTTCCTGCCAATCAGCAATTTTATATTTAAAAAGCGCCCAGTCCTTCTTTGTAAATCTCTGCTCTTGCAAAACCCCAAACCTCCCAATAGATTATTACATATCCGAATTATAAAATGCCTTTTCACAAGACAGTTCACAATTTTTTCCAATCTGTCGGAAATTCCGACTGGTTGATTCGTGGTAACTTGATAGTTCACAGCAGTTATTTGGGATTTCCTAACAACTAATACTCCGCATATTGTCAACTACAGTTATTTCTAAATGTGTAACAACTGGATTTTATATTCCATCAGATTTGTTATATGTTTGTTTTTCTAATTCCAGCAAAAACTTATCATAATCAGACATGAACATTCTATCCTGTACAATTCGATACTTCTCGAATTCTGTTTCTGCATGGAGCTTTGCTTGCTCAGCACTAATCTTACCAGCATCTGTCAGTATTTCATTGCCATTAAACTCCAAGAAACCGTCCAAACGCTTTGCCCAATCTTCCATACTCATAGGAATCTGTCGTTCAGCCTGCAGTTCCGCATAATCCAGATACAAGGATACCATTCTCTCCATGTAGGACATTTCCTTTTCATTCAGATAATTCTTCGCAATCGAAACATCCGCTTTCACAATCTTTCCATCCGGAGCGGCTTCCCAAGTGGTCAAACCCATATGCTCTTTCTCTGCATCAGCACGTTTCACAATTAGTTCCGCTGCTGTATGTCTGTGTACAGCCCAGTGCATTTTATTCTGCACAGTCTGAAAAAAACGTCTGGTAGTCTTTGCATCTTTATCATAATCAAAAGCTGTAGAATACAGGTCAGTGATTTTTTGATAAAATTTCCGCTCGGAAAGGCGAATTTCACGGATGTTCTGCAACTGACGTTCAAAATATTCATCCGTGAACATATGACCTTTTTTCAGCCGTTCCTTGTCCATTGACCAGCCTTGGATGGTGTAATCCTTGACTATTTGCCCTGACCACTTGCGGAAACGAACAGCACGGTCATTATTGACTTTAAAGCCAACGGCAATAATCATCTGGAGGTTATAGTGAATAACCTCTCTATTCACTTGCCTTGAGCCTTCGGTTTGAACTATTCGGAATTTCCGAATAGTTGCCTCCTCTGTCAGTTCACCATCATCATATATTTTCTTGATATGTTCATTAACCGTAGGAAGACTTACATCATACAGCGCAGCCATCATCTTCTGTGTCAGCCATATATTTTCATCTTCATAACGCATTTCCATGCTGTCTGCATTATCTCCGACTGCTGCAACATAGGTAAGATATTCTGCTGCCGAACTATGAATAGTTATTTCATTTTTCTTTTTTGGCATGGTATTCCTCCAATCTATCATTACTTTGAACTTCTAATCTGACTCCAATAATCTTTATAGCGTAGTAGTTCTTTAACTGCTACACTATTTTTTATCTGTAATCCTTATATTTTATTGAGCAGCTTATTCTTTTTAATAACTTTCTTTCTTCTATAAAACCATTTTTCTCATAGAACTCATATAAATCTTGCATACTAATACATGATTCATGCGGATTAATACTGCCATTTATTTCGGATATTTCCGCCCTTATATGTTCTCTGTTATTGTTGTTATCAGAAATTATTTTATTATTAATTACCTTTACTGCTTCTATTAATGTTTCTAATGTCAATGTTCCATGATAACATCTTGTTTTATTTCGATTAACAAAGAAATCAACTATTTTCAAACTGCTTGTCTCTGAACCTATGTAAAAATCCAGAAACATATATATTCTTCCTTGATTCGAGTATTTACGAAAATCTCTACTTCCCATAACTCCATAAAGTGTTGTACTACTTTGAAAATTAAATACATTATTGTAATCCAAAATAAAACCGACTAATTCATCGTTTCTATCAAGTGCAAATTTAAGATACAGATATTTCTCATCATTTAATGAATCTATAAGAGTATTCATTTGACACATTACTTTCATTATTTGCTCAGTTGAATTAATCACTTTTTTAGATTATTCATTTTGCTCTCAAAATTTCTTTTTGTATTCTTATATTCGGCAATGCATTGTTTAGCATTTCTACAGCATTTAAGGCATTTATCTGTACTAAGGTTGTTATCTGATATTTCAGTTATTCTATCTTCAATGTTTCTAAAAGCATGTACCGTATTACATGCAATCAGTTCTTTCGTATATTGATGCAATGTTACTTCTAATAACATTTTCTTTTCGTCAGCAAGTAATTCATTACTCTTATATTCAATTATTAAATCTCTATGACAAGTTCTAGACAATAAACGCCATATACATAACAATCAGTAATCCCCATCCTTCCCATCTTCTTTCAAATGCTTCAATCTCTTAACAATGTCTGCAAATAAATATGAATTACAATCTCTGCAGTCATTATTCCTTAACCTGTAAATGAGGTTTTTAATTAAATCAGTATTTATATATATGTAAGTTCAGACTTCCTAACGGTTTTATTTGATACATCATACCCAAAAAGAAAGGAGGTACCGCTTTTCAAAGTACGGAGTGATTGTTTCCCAGACTTTAGTTTCTGGATGGAGCTTTTCAATCTCTCGCCATATCTTCTTCCCGATTCCTTTGCTTTGAATTCCATGTTTGACATACAGCAATTCAAGCTCATTATGCTGTGTATTTTCATCTATTACGACAATCGCACCGCCGACCATTTGACCGCCCACGACAGCCTTGTATCCAACAGCGCCTTCTACCCTCAGAATCTCTTGATTTAACTTAGCAAATTCCTTTTGCCGCATCGTTTTGGAAAGCTTACCGCATATCGGCCTTATACTGTTCGGCTTCTGTAAACTCAAAAAGACTAAAACACATATCAGTCTCACCGCCTTATCAATGCCATTCCTTTTTGAGAATGGCATATTGATATGTGTTTTCGTAGAGTGGAGTACCGTCGGGATTGTTGACAAATGATACGAACTCCTTGAAAAGTCCTTCCCGACGCATTCCGAGTTTTTCGCAAAGGTGCTGGCAAGAAAGATTGTAATCTTCGGTGTAAGCGTAAATACGTCTTGCACCTTTTTCCCTAAACAGATAATCAAGGAATGCGTGAGCGGCTTCATACGCATATCCCCTGCCCTGAAAATCCTTGTTCAGCATCCAGCAGGGAGTGAAAGTATCCATCATGTCCCCTTATTAGAACTTATAGCTTTGGCATAGTAATAGGCGCACAATACCATTCAATAGTCAATGCAGCTGCCAAAAGTCGCCTTTCGTCTTATTGCTTTTATATATACTATATCATCAAGGTTTCTTGAATCGCATTCTAATGCACCACGTAAATAATAATCGCCGTATTTCATCATTTGATCCGGGTTGGATTCATAGTAACTGACAATTTCCTTGTTGTTCGGGGTAATTGAACTGTCATTCACATACTCTTTCATGGATTCATATACTACAATTTTTTTCGTCATGAAAACGATTATATTATATCATTTCTTGTTAACAATGAACAGACGCGAACGACAGCTTTAAGATTTATTCAGAAATGCATAGGTGGATTTTAAGATTTTTACTATACCATACAATTTGGAAAAACAGTAGGGGACACTGGAACTCTAAATGCACCCAAAAAGTGAACAGGAAGAGGATTATTGCTTATGTGCTGACAGTATCATTATCTATACTGTTGCCGCTGTCAACGATATTCCTTTTGCGTGTTTATTTAAAAGGGGACTTTCAATCGGCAGAAACGCTAAAAAGCTACTTAAGTACGCTTGGTATGGCCGCTTCGGTTGTACTTATCATCATACAGGCCATGCAAATTGCTATATATGGCTGATGGAATTAGTTCTGCAACAGCCGATAAAACAACTCATCACACAAAAAAACTCACAAAAAGGAGGCGGTTTACATGAAGTTTCGACATGAGCAGAAACACGAGATCAATTATCTCGATTTTATTGTCATTCGACAAAAAATGTCTGCTGTTGCCACATTGGACGCTCATGCGGTCAATGGCACTTATATGATTCGGAGCCTGTATTTTGACAATCTGTACGATAAAGCTCTTCGTGAAAAAATCGATGGAGTTAATTGTAGAGAGAAACTCAGAATTCGCTATTATAACGGTGACCCTTCAATCATCCATTTGGAAAAAAAGAGCAAGATCAACGGGCTATGCAGCAAAGTCAGTGCTCCATTAACGGCAGAGGAAGCGCAAAAAATCGTTGATGGGGATTTGGATTGGATGATCTCCAGTCAATATCCATTGATCTTAGAATTATATGCCAAGATGCATTCCCAGGGGATACGTCCAGCTACGATTGTTGACTACACAAGAATTCCCTATATTTATGCGCCGGGCAATGTGCGTGTTACCTTGGATTTTGATATCCGCACGGGACTACGCTGCGTGGACTTCTTAAATCCGGGTGCAGTTACCATTCCGGCAGGCGACGCTCCCATTATTTTGGAAGTCAAGTGGGATGAATTTTTGCCTGATACCATACGACATGCCTGCGAACTGCATAGCAGACAGTCAGGTGCTTTTTCCAAATATGCAGCCTGCCGTATTTACGGCTAAACCAATTCGATAACGAAAGGAACAAACCAAATGACAACTTTTAATGATGTACTGAAAACCAAATTCGTGGAATCATTTACAAATGTAAGCATTCCAACAGCGATTGTGACCATGATTATGGCCTTTTGCCTGGGACTTTTTATCTTTTATGTGTATAAGAAAGTTTATTCGGGAGTGATGTATTCTGCAAACTTTGGGGTCACACTAATTGCGCTAACTATGATCACAGCCCTTGTAATCCTTGCCGTAACCAGCAATGTTGTATTATCCCTCGGTATGGTCGGCGCTCTGTCTATCGTTCGGTTCAGAACTGCAATCAAAGATCCGCTGGATATTGCATTTTTGTTTTGGTCGTTAGTCATCGGCATTGTCCTTGCAGCTGGCTTCTATCCTCTGGCCGCCATTGGCAGCTTGATGATTGCAGCAGTTATGCTCATTTTTGTCAACCGTAAGCCCCATTTTGCCCCCTATATTCTGGTGGTGCAGTGCGAGAATCAGACTGCTGAAATCAATGCTACGCAGTTTGTGAAGAACTTAGTAGAGAAACAAACCGTGAAAAGTAAGACCGTTCGCTCCGGGATGATCGAACTCAATATGGAGGTTCGCTTGAAAAGCGATAACACAGAGTTTATCAATGAGTTAGCCGCCATCGAAGGTGTGACGAGTGCCATTATGGTCAGCTACAACGGAAATTATATGGGATAGGAGGTACTTCCTATGGCAAGAAGTAAGTACATAGACAAAATCTGCATTTTTGCAGTGATGGTTGCCGTCCTTATAGCGGGAATCTTTGGTAATCAAAGACTTTCAGAGAAAGCAAATAGAAAGCTGGGCTATGAAGATCTCCTTTTTAATACTTCAAAAGTACACACCATTGATATTCAGATAGAAAACTGGGATGAATTCATTAAAAACGCAGATGCAAAAAAATACCATAATTGCAATGTTACAATTGATGGTGAGACTTTTAAAAATATAGCCATCCGCACAAAAGGTGGATCTTCTTTGGAGGATGTCAGTGCCGCGAAGGGAACAAGATACAGCCTGAAGTTAGAATTTGACAAAAATAATAAGGGCGTGACCTATCACGGATTGGACAAACTGAATCTCAACAATATGATCTATGATAAAACCTATATGAAAGATCATCTCACTTATCAGATGATGGCTAAGATGGGGGTTACAACTCCGCTTACAAGTTATTCTTTTATTAGAATCAACGGCGCTGATTTCGGATTATATCTCAATATCGAAGGGATTGAAGAAAGCTTCCTGCAAAGAAATTATGGAACAACATCGGGAGCTCTCTACAAGCCGGAAGGTGTCGGTGAAAGCAAAGATGACGAGCAAGAAAAGACTCAAAAGCAGACTAAAGAAGAGAATACCTCTCAGGACACTAGTGTAGATTGGGAGAATATTAATTGGAATTCTCTTAGTGAGGAAGAAATGAAAAAATATGAGGAACTCTTTGGAGGTAACGGCAATGATGAAGCCAGCGACGCAGTCTGCCTGAAATACATTGACGAACAATTATCCAGCTATGCTGACATTTTTGATATGGCCAAGATCAAAGTAACCAAGGCCAAAAAAAAGCGGCTGATCCAGTCCTTACAGATATTGAACAGCGGCAAGAATATCGGCAGTGTCGTGGATACGCAAGCTGTTATCAAGTATTTTGTCGTTCAGAACTTTATCAGCAACGATGACGGATATACAAGTGCAAATGTCCACAATTACTATTTGTATGAGAAGAACGGCAAAATGAGCATGATTCCATGGGACTATAACCTGGCCTTTGGTACGATGGGCGAACATAATGAATCTGAGGTTATCAATCAGTCTATGGATACGCTACTGACTGGCGAAGATGTATCCACAAGACCGATGTTCGCATGGATTGTCAACGATAACAAGTATAAAGAGCTCTATCATACTTATTACCAGCAGTTCATCGCCTCTATGATCGATAATGGAGAAGTTGACAATCTGATTGATGAAACAGCCGTTCTGTTGCAACCATATATCGAAAAAGACCCGACGAAATTCTATTCTGCCGACACGTTTTCAACCGGTATCGCATCGCTCAAAAAGTACTGCGAACTGAGAGCGGCCAAAATCAAGGACGAGCTATCAGGAGGCAATGCCGTTGTTGATACCACAGGTTTTTCATACAACGATATGGGAGCACAGGATGAAGGTATGTCCGAAAACGAAGGAACAGGAGAAGCGTATGATACTGAAGTTACTGCCAGTTGAATCCGGTGACCGCAAACAATATAAGCTGGATATGCAGGAAGCATTTCAGCTTGGCGCTAAGGAGGGAGACTATCCCCTCGAAGCAGATGAGATAATTCTGCCAGAGGCAGATATTGAGCATTCGTTACACACAGCCGGAGCCTTGGCGTATAAAGCGGTCGATGAAACCGGAGCAATGGTAGGTGGTGCTATTGTCGTCATTGATCCTGTGACGCAGCATAACCATCTGGATTTTCTTTATGTGAAGCGCGGCGTTCAAAACAAGGGCATCGGTAAATTTATCTGGTTTGTATTGGAAAAACTCCACCCTGAAACCAAGGTATGGATTACCTGTACGCCATACTTTGAGAAACGAAACATCCACTTCTATGTGAATGTCTGCCACTTTCATATTGTCGATTTTTTCAATGCTCACTATCCAGACCCAAATTTTCCGGATGCGATACCTGGTTGTGATGAGGATGGAATGTTCGGTTTCCAGAAGAAAATGCGGAACTAAATTGATAATCCAGTTATTATTGATGTAAGTGCTTCAAAAGATGGCGTCCTATTCAGTTTACATGATTCATGATAAGCTGAAGGCATCATTTTTTGAGGCACTTTTTATTCTTTAATGTAAGCCGGCATCTGTCCGGCAGTTCTTTTGACCATGGAAGATACTGATCTAGAAGTTCTGGGTGTTGGAGATGATTGTTGTTTGGCATCTCTTCAAGAAGATACTTCAAATATTCATACACATCCAGATTGTTGGCTCTGGCACTTTCCACCAAGGTATACAAGACGGCGTTAGCCCTCGCTCCCTTTGGAGTATCTGCAAACAGCCAGGCTCATCTTGCAGTTGCAAATGGTTTAATGTTTGCTTCACAAAGATTATTAGATAATGGAATTTTCCCATCTTCAAGGAAGGTTTCCAGATCTTTCTTTTGATTTACAGCATAGGTCAAAGCCTTGGTCAGGTTCTCATTTGTTGTATGCATAGCTGCTGTCTTTTCAATCCACGACCAAAATGCATCAAGAATCGGCTTTGATTCCTCCTGACGCTTCATTTTCTTTTCTTCAAAAGAGAGGTTTTCTATTTCTTCTTCAACCTTAAACAGTAGATTGATGTATTCACGACCCTCCGCTCCTTTCGAACCAGGGATTTCTTTTCCCTTATTATCCAAAGGAATACTTTCTATGAAATATATGCGGCAGTGAGCCCAGCACAGGCATCTGTGATCAGATATCCATGATATTCTCCCAACAGGCTTTTTGCAGCCCCAGTGCTTCTGGTTTGGGAATAGTAGAAGTATGCCGCCTGAACTTCTTCACATGCAGCACTACGCATTACCCACATGAAAGAATCGGTACTGGCTTTTCTTCCATCTTCCTTATTGCACTGGATTCTGGTTTCGTCCATGTGAAGTACTTCACTTTCTAAAAGCTGTCCATGTATCTTCTCATAGACAGGCAGGAGCCATTCTTCACTGCACCTAATTGTCCAGTAAGCCATGTCTGCTCTGGTAAGCACCAGCCCCATACGGAACCATTCTTTTTCCTGCCTGTTAAAAGGAACTCCCATCATGAATTTTAAATACATGACCTGTGCCGCCAATGACGGCGTTGAAAATGAATGGGGAAGAACTGGAGCGGGAACACCTGCTTTCACAAATACAGGAGTTTTATTTTCACTATCCTTCGTTCCGCAGTTTTCGCACTTGGCAACCTGGCGTACGATTTGTTTTACAATCAGTTTTGCTTGTATGAATTCAACCTCAGTACGAATGATCTCTTTCCCAATCACTTTAAGCCTGCCGCCACACTTTGGGCATTCTTCCCCTTCATTGATCACGTATTCTTCAATTTCTTTCTTTAATCCGGAAAGCATTTCTTCTCTCACCCCTGATTTACGTGGAGTTTTTTCATGGCTCTTGACCGTGATTTTACGCTGGTCTTTTAACAGTTCCCGGGCCAGTTCCTGAACAGATTCAAAAAGACTAAGCTGACCATCTGTCTGGGATTTTTCAGAAGATGTGCCAAAGATTTTTTTTCGTGCATGAAGCAGTGCCTGTATCATGTTTTCAATCTGGATACGCTGCTTTTCAATCAGCTTGTTCTGATCAGCGATCAGTTGTTCTTTTTCAGCCAAAAGTGCACGTAGTTTAATAAGTTCTTCCTGTTCAGTCATGGTATCTTTCCTTTGATTTTTATTAAGATAAGTATACCATTTTTCATGTTTTTACTATAAGTAACGCAGATATAGGAGCCTGAAAAGTGCTGAAAACGTGATGGTTTCCGGCACTTTTACCGTCATTTTTATTTGATTAAAAGCAGATGTTTTCTTTGCTTATTTTTATATCATAATGAGCTTTTTTCTGCTCGATTTCCAGCCCTTCCAGAAGCCATTCTATCTGCTTTGCGGAAATCTCTCTGATCATGTGAGAATCCTTTGGTCATTGGAATTTTATCTTTTCCATTAGTTTCTTATGTGCCAGAATGAATCCATTTCTGTCATATCGTAAGATTTTAACAGAATCTTTTTTCTTATTGCAGAAGACAAATATACAGGCTTCTGCAAATGGATCCATTCCGAAGTACCATGGATACAAGGCTGCTGATCTGTTTGCGGAAGTCTGTAGCACCAATCGCAAGATAGATATGCCTGGCATCAGCAGTAAAACGATTCAGCATTCCCTCACCAGCTTTTGCATCAGTTCTGCCAAGAGTGGAATCTGTTGTGGATCATTTACAAAAATCGAAAAATCCTTCCAATTGACGATTATTTCGCTATCAACTGCACCAGCCTTCTTTTCTTTTAATGGATCATTGACCACGATTTCAATAAATCTGTTTTCCATTAAACCCAGCTGGTCATCCTGGACTTTACGGTGCCAGTAATAATAAGCA
>JAEWPQ010000046.1 GCA_023460575.1 Bacillota bacterium | reverse complement strand
CAAAGTCAGGTCTGGTTATCTTTGATAATCCCATAGGCATTCTGACAAACAGTCCCGATCTTCCGTGGCATATGACTAATTTAAGAAACTATACAGGTGCAAATCCTGAGCAGGAAGAAGCGTACTGGAGTGGCATAAAGCTCACTCCGTTCGGTCAGGCAGGGGGAACCAGAGTTCTTCCCGGAGGCTATACTTCTCCAGACCGTTTTGTCCGGACCGCATATTTAAAATCGTTTCTACCGGTTCCCAGAAATCGGAATGAAGCTGTAGTATCCTGTTTCCACATCATGGAAGGTGTGACCATACCAAAAGGAGCAGTCATGACAAGCCGCGGTTCTTATGATTATACAAAGTATACGGCATTTATAAATACAGCTTCATGTGAATATTATTTTAAAACGTATGACAGCCTCCAGGTGGGGATGGCAGGTTTGTTTGAAAGCAATACTGGTGTCATGCAGCCAGTTACTCCGGGAAAGATGTGAGCGGTTCTTTTTTTGCTGAGGCAGGCAGTTTATTGGAGCAATAATGATGATTCCCTGTAAGATGCTGGCGGCATCAGTTCTCCTGCAATTCTTCCCATGCGGGATATGTGGGGAATAGCAGGGGAGATTGTAATTCACAGTGAAAATGAATGTCCGTTTTACAGCCGCTGTACCCAGCGTGTGGAACAGTGCCTGAATGAAAACCCACCTCTCTCGGTAAGTTCCGATGGACGGAAAATTGCATGTCTGAGGGGAGGAATTGTTACTTTATTAGAGGGAAGTGGACTGAATAAAAGCTATAAATCGGGAAAGCGGGAATTGAAAGTCTGTTCTGACTGCAGTATACGCATCCGGTCAGGGGAAGTTGCAGCTTTAATCGGGGAATCGGGTTCCGGAAAAACTACTCTGGCTCAGATCCTTTCGGGAATCATATCTCCTGATTCTGGGATTGTTCGTTTTGAGGGCAGAGCTGTTTTGGGAAACAGCGAGTCCAGAAAAAAACATGGAATTCAAATTGTTTTTCAGGATCCTTTTTCATCTACCAATGAACAATTTACCGTCAGGGAGATTGTTCAGGAAGGGCTTGATATCATAAAAAGCGGTTCCCAAAGTGAGCGAAGAGAGCAGGTAACGGAAGCATTGTTTAAGGTCGGTCTTCCATATGATGGAGGTTTTCTGAGCCGGAAAGGACATACATTAAGCGGAGGACAGCGGCAGAGGGTTGCTATTGCCAGGGCACTGGTTATGGAACCAAAACTTTTAATAGCTGATGAAATCAGCTCCATGCTTGATCCCTCCAGTGCAGCGAATCTACTGCGGTTGTTAAAGGAACTACAGAATAGAAGTGGATTTTCCATGCTTTACATTACTCACGATATTGCACTGGCTCAGAAAATATCAGATTATGTTTATATAATGAAAAAAGGAAAAATAGTCGAACACGGAAATGCAGGAGAAATTTTTGCAAATCCAAAAGAAAATGAAACAAAAAATCTGATTGAGGTGATCAGTATACGGCAATAATATAAGGAGCTGTCCAAAGGCAGCTCCTAAAAAAGTTATTTCAAAAAGGGAGGAGAGCTGATAATAAAATTACCAGCTCGAGTATTATGAAAAAAATCTTATAAGCATATTTAATTTACATTTTTAGTATAACCGTGAAACGTGAAGAAATCATGTTGTTTGTGTAAAAGATTTTTGAATGAAATTGAAACAAAGTATGAACAGCTGGACAAAAACTTAAGGATTTGATAAAATACACACATATGTTAAACTTTATACAAGAAAGGGAAAAAACATGAACAATCCTGTTATTACAATTACAATGGAGAACGGTGATGTGATAAAAGCAGAGCTTTACCCTGAAATTGCACCGAATACAGTGAATAATTTTATCAGTCTGGTAAAAAAAGGCTACTATGACGGACTGATTTTCCACAGAGTCATCAATGGTTTTATGCTTCAGGGCGGCTGCCCACAGGGAACCGGAACCGGCGGTCCGGGATATTCCATTAAAGGCGAATTCAGCCAGAATGGTGTTACCAATGCCTTAAAGCACTCCGAGGGAGTTCTTTCCATGGCAAGAGCCATGCACCCGGATTCAGCCGGCTCACAGTTTTTTATCATGCATAAGGCAGCTCCTCATTTAGATGGCGCTTATGCTGCATTTGGAAAAGTAATCGAAGGCATGGATATTGTCAATCAGATCGCTGATGTGAAGACAGATTACAATGACCGCCCCATGACTGAGCAGAAGATACAGTCCATGACGGCAGAAACCTTCGGAGAAGAGTATCCGGAACCGGAAACTTTATAAATTATGGTGTGGGAACGGGAGATTGCCATAGAAGGGAAGAATTTCCGGGTTACCATATCAGACGAATATGAAGCCCTGCGCTCTGCTTTGGCAGAAGGCAGGGCTGTTATTGGTTTATGGGACCGGGAGCGGACAGATCAGTGTCTCTCACCGGCAGCCTATCTGGTGGAATCTCTTTCGGATCTCACGCCTGAATTTCTGGAACGTGTGGTGAGGAGAAAAGAAGGGCTGCCATGGAATATTACCAGCACCAGACGATTGCTGATCCGGGAGTTTGTGGCGCCGGATGCAGTTGAAGTTCCAAAGGAACCGGACGGAGGCAGAGATGGGGAGATATTCTGCAGCAGGGAGACATTAGAAAGTTATGCAAGACAGCAGTATGGTTTTTACGAATACGGGATCTGGGCTCTTTATGACAGAGATAAAAAGGTCATTGTAGGAAAGGCCGGGATTTTTAATCTGGATACCGGAGTTGATGAGGAACTGAGTTCCTATATTAAAAAAAATGATACCCCGCTGGAGCTGGGATATCATATTTTTACACCTTACAGACGTCATGGATACGCAAGAGAAGCCTGCCAGGCGATTATAACATACGCTGCCGATTCCCTGACGGACAGAATCTATGCCAGAGTTTTGGAAGAAAACCGTGCCTCTGTCAGTCTTCTAAAAAGTCTTGGTTTTCAGCTCAAAGGCCGTACACATAACGGATCAGCTTCACTGCAGTGTCTGTACGAGTGGAATTGCTTATAATTCCCATAATAGGATCATCCATAGTTAGACCTGTCTTTTTTAAGAAATCCGTGTTACCGATCCTGATACCGCAGGCGGTCTTTTCACCGGTTTCCTGGTTGGTCACCTCATAGAGCTGATCCTTTACCTGGTCATAGACATCGGGGGGAAGAACCGTCTTTAAGTCTAAAAAGCCGCCCATCTCACCGAAGTGGTCAATGCTGTCCTTTCTGCCGATCATCACGTCCAGTTCTTTGCTGGATATAAGAGCTGAAAGTTTGGCAAGTTCCGCATAGGCGAATTCGGTCATATTGGAATTGTCAAAACTTATGGACATGGAATGATCCACATCAATCTTCGTCTCGTCGGTCAGGCCGATGTATTGACGGAAGCCCTGGTCAAAGTATTCGCTTACCAAATCCTCTTCGCTGCCAGGCCGGCTGTTTAGAATCACGCAGGAAAGAGCAGTTTCAAACCGGTTATTGCGGACAGCTGAAAAAATGGAGATAATAAGCGCAGCGGCTACAGCAGTTCCGATTATGGGTATCTTATAATATTCCCAGATATACCACAGTCTGTCCTTTAAGCTCATGCTCTTCAACTTATTTTTTTCTTCCTGCAGTGTGTCTTTCAATGTTTTGTCTTCATAGGGGGTCATAATCTGCGCCTCTTTCTGTTATTAATCCGGATACTTTTTTGATTATATCACAGAATCAGCAAATTTCCTCCATATCTAATTATAAAAAATTGATGAAATGAAAGAGAATATTTGCTTTTTAAAACTAAATCCGCTATAATAATTTAGACGTTAACGAGAGAAGGGGAATAACATATGTTATCTGGTTTTTTTAATTATGATAATCCGGTTTGGCGTTTCATCGGCAAGTTCGGAGACTTGATTATTTTAAATGTTTTGTGGATTGTCTGCAGTCTTCCGATTTTTACCATAGGAGCTTCCACAACTGCAGTGTATTACGTAACGCTGAAGCTTGCAAGAGACGATGACGGCTATACCATTCGTTCTTTTTTTAAATCCTTTAAAGACAATTTTAAACAGTCTACCATTATATGGCTCATAATTCTTCTTGCAGGAGCCATCCTGGGAGTGGACCTGTATTTCTTTGCCCGGCTTTTTAACGGATCTTCCACTGTTAAGACCGTTATGCTCACCGTATTTCTTGCTATGGCATTAATTTACGCCGCTATAGTTATGTACATTTTCCCGCTTCAGTCAAGATTTTATAATCCGGTCAAACGCACATTTTTCAACGCATTCTTTATGTCTATCCGGCATTTGTTCCGGACGATTGGAATGATCGTGATTGACGGAGCGCTTATAGCTGCCGGTTTTGTATTTTTAATTCCCCCTGTGCTGATGATTTTCATGTTGTTTGGTTTTCCGCTGCTGGCATTTATCAATTCCTATATTCTGTCACCGGTATTTAATATCTATATGCCGAAGGAGGAGAGGACAGAGGAAGAGGGGTTAAGACCGCTGTTTTCCGATGACAGTGTGCCGGTAAGCAGTATTTTGATGGCGAAAGGTGATGAACTGATTAAGGAAACAGATGACCAGGAGACCTCAAAGGAAAACATAAAAGAATAAATATAATAACCCATACCAGTCCCGTGGAATTAATTCATACGGGGCTGTTTTTTGAATGCAGGATCGTTCAAAGTTTGGACACGTTATGGACACAAAAGAAAGATATACTTGATATTTATATGAGGATTGTTTTGGAGGTGGAGTATGACCGAAGAAGAATATTTAAGTTTCATTCAGCCCTATGATGATGCGCTGAATAATATACAGGTCAGGATAGATGTGCTGAATAAGGACTATAGAAGAAAAAAACTTAATTATCCCATTCATCATGTTCAGTACCGATTGAAACAGAGAGAGAGCATTGAAAACAAATTAACAAAATACGGAAAGGATCCAACCACAGATGCGGCCAGAAACTGTCTCACTGATATAGGGGGGATCCGGGTGATCTGCTATTTTGTAAGAGATATCTATGGGATTGTGGATCTGCTTTGTAAACAGACGGATATTGATGTAATAAAGGAAAGTGATTACATTAAAACTCCAAAAGCGAATGGATACAGGAGCTATCATATTGTTTTCGGAGTTCCGGTTTACCATACGGATGGTATGGAATATTATCCGGTGGAAGTACAGCTTCGCACCATGGCCATGGATTTGTGGGCCAGTATGGAGCACAGAATCTGTTATAAGGGAGAGAACAAAGATGAGGCAGTAGAAGAGTTTAAAAATTATGGGGCTGCGTTAAAACAGATGGAAGAGGAGATGGAAGGTTTTCTTTCCGACTGACAGGAAGAAAAAGCCCCGGCGGTGTATTGACGGGGCTTTTTCGGAAGTATGATATATAAATATGAGGGAAAGCTGATTATTTATCCATACGGAATCCGTTATAAGCTGACATTCCGTGTTCGTGGATATCCAGACCATCCAGTTGTTCCTGGTCGGATACTCTTAATCCTAAGGTCTTCTTGATAACGGTGAAGATAATAAATGCCATCACTCCGGCATAAGCCAGTACAGACGCAACACCGATTAACTGAGGCAGGAAGCTGACACCTTCACCGAACACGCCCGTAAGAAGAGTACCAAGGAGACCGCAGCAGCCGTGAACACCTACTGCACCTACCGGATCATCAATTTTAACAACTTTATCGATAAATTCAATTGCAAGAACGACAACCAGACCTGCAATAGCACCAATAATAATTGCTTCATACGGGGTTACCACATCACAGCCTGCAGTGATAGCAACAAGACCGGCTAAAGAGCCATTTAAAGTCATGGATACATCTGGTTTTCCATAACGCTTCCATGTTAATAACAGTGTCACCAGAGTGGAAGCCGCAGCAGCCAGGTTTGTAGTCATGGCGATATCACCGATGGTAGTTGTAGCGGCAGTTGTAGAACCGCAGTTAAAACCAAACCAGCAGAACCAGAGAATAAATACACCAAGAACGCCTAAAGGAATATTGTGTCCCGGAATGGCATTGGGAGTTCCGTCTTCGTTGTATTTACCAAGACGGGGACCTACTATTTTTGCGCCTACCAGAGCACATACACCGCCTACCATATGAACCGCAGTTGAACCTGCAAAATCATGGAAGCCAATATCTGTCAGCCAGCCGCCGCCCCAGATCCAGTGTCCGGTAATTGGATAGATGAAAACGCTGATACAGGCGGAATAAACTAAATAGGAAGAAAATTTAGTACGCTCTGCCATAGCTCCCGAAACGATTGTTGCAGCTGTTGCACAGAATACGGTATGAAAGATCATAAATACGGCAATGGGGAGGCCATTAAATAATCCATCGGAATCTGCAAGTGAATAGGGATTAAAGAATCCGGATCCACCAAGGATTCCTCCGATGTTGTTTCCAAACATGAGAGGGAATCCCAGAATGAAAAAGAAAAGGGAGCCGAGGACAAAATCCATCATGTTTTTCATACAAATATTTCCTGCATTTTTAGCTCTTGTAAAACCAGTCTCGACCAGAGCAAAACCTGCCTGCATAAAGTAGACTAAAATTGCACCCAGCATGGTCCATATAATGTTTAATAATAAAGTGGTATTTTCCATAATTATAACTCCTCCTGAATTTTTATAATGGAATAGTCCGGAATGTAAAATAAAAGAGGATAACCGCCTTTGAAAAGGCAATTATCCTCATTGATAATTTATATTCATTCCATATTCAGCTGATCTCTTTCTGGTTCCCCTACAAAGCCTCGCGGCCGTGTTCACCGGTTCGGATTCGTACTGCATCCTGAACATCGTAGACAAAGATTTTGCCGTCTCCAAATGTTCCGGTATTGATCTCTTTGACGACTGCGTCAATAATTGGATCAGCCAGTTCCTTTGGTACGACTGTCTCGACTTTGACTTTAGGGAGCAGATTTACATTATACTTGGTACCGCGGTACATCTGAGTATAGCCTTTCTGATTTCCATAACCCATGACATTGCTGATCATAAGTCCATTGACTTTACAGCCTTCCAGTACTGCCTTAAGGTCTTCAAGCTTATCCGGCTTGATAATAATTTCCAATTTTTTCATACAGCACTACCTCCTTGATTTGATAATAGCAAAAAAGAGCAGCTCCGCTTATGGAACGCCCTCGTTCGTTATAACAACATTATACATTGATCCTGCAGATTGTCAAATAAAATTTTTTCACTGGATCAATATAAAATTTTATGAAAAATTAACAAAAATTTAATGAAAGAAAGGAAGGACAAAAGATTATAAAACACTTGTGCTTTTATGTACTTCGTTATATAATAAATACTGTATACAAAAAAATAGAAAAATACAATCCGAAAACCGAAAAGTGAGGGATGTTTGCTTATGATAAGACATCTGGGATTAAAGGCCTATGGAAAGATCAATCTGGGTTTAGACGTATTAAGAAAGCGGGATGATGGTTACCATGAAGTTCGGATGATCATGCAGACTGTAGGTCTATATGATAAAATTGATATTTATTTGAAAGAAACGCCGGGGATTGAAGTTGTTACAAACTTATATTATCTGCCGGTCAATGAGAACAATCTTGTTTATAAAGCAGCAAAGCTTCTTATGGATGAGTTTCATGTACCTCATGGAATCCGCATTCATTTAAAAAAGTTTATCCCTGTTTCTGCAGGAATGGCGGGAGGAAGCAGCGATGCAGCTGCTGTTCTATTTGGTGTAAATAAGATGTTTCAGCTGGGACTTACCAGAGAAGAGCTGATGGAGCGGGGCGTAAAGATCGGTGCAGATGTACCTTACTGCATCATGAGAGGAACTGCGCTGTCCGAAGGAATTGGAGAGATTCTTACTCCCCTTGCGGATATGCCTCAGTGCCAGGTGCTGATAGCGAAACCGTCAGTCAGTGTTTCCACCAAATTCGTATATGACCATCTGGATGCGGCTGGATTGAAAAAAGAGGACCATCCGGACATCGACGGCATGATAGAGGCGATTAAGAGCCATAACATTTATCAGGTATCAGAACGTCTTGGAAATGTATTAGAGACTGTAACTATCCCGGAATATCCTGTGATAGCAGACATAAAAGAAAAACTGAAGGAGCTGGGAGCTGTCAATGCATTGATGAGCGGAAGCGGACCTACGGTTTTTGGCATCTTTACCAACCCCATTGCGGCTGGAAGAGCATATGAAGAGCTGCGGTATGGAGAGAGCAGGAATCTGGCTAAACAAGTATATTTAACGAATTTTTATAATACCAAGGAGGTACCCCATGGGTAATGATTTAAAAGTCAATATGAATGAATATCTGCCGCTTCGGGATGTAGTATTTAATACCTTAAGACAGGCCATACTAAAAGGAGAGCTGGCACCCGGCGAACGTCTGATGGAGATTCAGCTGGCGGAGCGTCTTGGAGTCAGCCGCACCCCGATCAGGGAAGCAATCCGGAAGCTGGAACTGGAAGGCCTGGTTCTGATGATCCCAAGAAAAGGCGCTGAAGTAGCTAAAATTTCAGAGAAAAGCTTAAGGGATGTACTGGAAGTCCGCAGATCGCTGGAAGAGCTGGCAATTGAGCTTGCCTGCCAGCGTATGACACCAGACGAAGTTATAGAACTGGAGATGAAGCAGGAGATATTCCGCAATGCAGTTCTGAAAGGAAAACCCATGGATATAGCGGAAACGGATGAAGCATATCATGATGTGATCTACAAGGGTACCTGCAATGACAGGCTTGTACAGATGATTAATAATTTGAGAGAACAGATGTACCGGTACCGTCTGGAGTATATCAAAGATGAAGATAAACGGCAGATATTATTATTGGAGCATGACAACATATTAAAGGCAGTAAGACAGCGCAGAGTGGAAGATGCCAAGTCAGCTATGCGTGAACATATCGACAATCAGGAAATTACAGTATCCAAAAATATTAAGGGACAGGAATAGAAAGAGGAAAGATATGACATTTAAAGAAAAATATATGGCTGGCGAAATTGATTTTGAGGCAATTGATGATTATGTTGATGAATGGAATAACAGTTCAACTCCGGATACTCTTGCCAGATTCCTCGGATTAAATGAAGAGGAAGAAGACTTATGGATTGAGGAAAGTGATGAGGCATTAAAAGAGTTTCTGGACAGGAATAAATAAACTAATCTGGAAATTTATTAAATAAATATAACCTTTCTTGACAAGGTGACAAGGTGTCATTATAATAATGGCATGTTGTCACCTTTTTAAGTTAATACATAATACATGCGGAATAATAAAGGAAATGAGGTGTAAGGATGCCTACGGAGCGGTTTTATAATCTTCCGGCGGAGAAAAAAAAGTGATATGCAATGCAGCGATAGAGGAGTTTACCAGAGTGCCTTTTGAAAAGGCTTCCATTAATAAAATAATTAAAGCAGCAGGAATATCCAGAGGAAGCTTTTACACTTATTTTGAGGATAAGCGTGATGTTTTAGGCTATATTTTCGAAGATGCTGCGGACAGCTTTTTTGACAGCTGGACGCACTGCGCGAAAAAAAACGATGGTGATCTATGGAAAACAGCCGTTGATTTTTTGGAGTATTCAATTAAGAATGCACAAAAGAAGATGTTAAAACTGGCAGAGAATATTCGTGACAGCGATAAACTTTTTGGTGCGGCTCATAATCTTTGTCCTGACAAAGATGTGAGGCTTGAGCAGATGTGTGAGGTATTATACAGCAGTATTGATACAGCAGATTTTAAGAGAGCGGATATTGAAACATTCGGACAATTGATCTCATTAATTATAATTGAGCTTGCCCGGTGCATAAGCTGGACCTTCCATCATCCGGAAGATGAAGAAAAAATTAAGAAAATATTCCAGGAAAAATTAGAGATATTACAATATGGAATTCGAAAAAAGTAATTAGAATCATATTATTGACTGAAAAGATAATAAGGAGCTTGATATGACAAAGAAAAAAGTATTTATAATTGCAGGAACTGTAGTTGTATTGGCCGTTCTCGCAGGGCTCGTTCTTCCTAAGATTCTTAGTGGTGGCAAGGAAGAGCTGGTAGCAGAGGCACCGCCGGTGGTAACTGCCGAAAAGCCGCAGACCCGCACGATAGAAATCACCAATGAACTGATTGGTACTATTGAACCGGACAGTATTGTTCATGTGACACCCCTGGGCTCAGGCGAAGTTACAAACATAGGTGTGAAGACCGGAGACACAGTATCAGCAGGCCAGCTTCTCTGCGTGATTGATACAAAACAGGTGGAAAGTACCCGGATTGCCATGGAAACCTCCAGAATCACATATGAGGATGCCAAGAGGAATTTAGACCGTTATACGGTTCTTCATGCTGCAGGAGATGTGGCTGATGCAGATTACCAGTCCACTGTGGATAAGGTGGAAACTTCCAGACTTCAATATGAGAATGCGAAGATTTTATATAATAACCAGCTGGAAGGCAGTCAGGTGACGGCACCTATTTCAGGAAAAGTGGAAAGCTTTGATATCAGCCTTCATGATATGATCTCTCCCCAGACAACAATCTGCGTAATTTCAGGAGATGGCGGAAAGTCTCTTACATTTTATGTATCAGAGCGGATAATAAGCGGATTGAAAGCCGGAGATGCAATCCGGGTAGAGAAAAACGGAACGGATCATGAAGCAACCATAACAGAAGTAAGCACCATGGTTGACAGCGCCAGCGGATTATTCAAAGTGAAAGCGTCTATACCCGCAGGGGATACACTTGCCACCGGAACCTCCGTCAAACTTTATGTAACTGCCCAGAAGGCCGAAAATGTGCTTACAGTTCCGGTTGACAGTGTCTATTATGAGTCAGGAGATTCATTTATTTATACATATTCCAACGGAACATTGAAAAAGAATGCAGTTACCATCGGTCTTACGAATAATGAATTTGCAGAGGTTCAGTCCGGGATCAGCGCAGATGATCAGGTGATCACAACCTGGACCAGTGAATTATATGACGGCTCCAAAGTAACTCTGGCAGAAGAGAATAAGCAGGAAACCACGACAGAAACTGAGACGACAGAAGGCAATGGACCCGAGGTAGAAACTTCTGCTTCTGCACAATAAGGAGGCGGTAAAATGGGAATGACAAAATTTGTTTTAAAGCGGCCCATAACTGCCGTATTAGCTGTTTTATGCCTTCTTGTATTTGGACTGTCATCTGTTTTGTCAGCAAAGATGGAACTGACGCCGGAGATGAATTTCCCAATGCTATTAGTAACGACCACTTATGTGGGGGCGAGCCCGGAAGACGTTAACGATCTGGTTACCAAACCGATTGAAGAGTCGGTGGGAACTCTTTCCGGTATCAAAAATGTTCAGTCCAGTTCTCAGCAGAATCTTTCTATCGTGTACATGGAATATAATTACGGTACCGATATGAATAAGGCATATAATGATTTAAAAAAGAAAATGGACAGTGTGGATCTTCCGAAGGACGTGGAAAAACCGTCCATTATGGAGTTTAACATCAATGAGATGCCATCCATGACCCTGTCAGTGAATGATCCTTCACAAAACAATCTGTATAACTATGTTAGTGATAAGATTGTACCAGAACTTGAGAAGATATCATCTGTTGCCAGCGTCAATATCAGCGGTGGTGAGGAAGGCTATGTCAGAGTCACTCTTTCGCCTGAAAAGATGAAACAGTACCATCTTAATATGGACTCCATCAGCCAGGCGATCAAAGCTGCAGATTTCACTTATCCTGCGGGTAATACCGGAGTGGGGAAGAGAGATTTATCCGTCAGTACCGGAGTGGAAGTAAAGACTGTGGAAAGTCTGAAAAAAGTACCTGTCGTAATCAGCCAGGGAAAGACTATCTATATGGAAGATATTGCAGATATTTCGGAAACAAACCAGAAGAAAAAAGCAATCGGCCGGTATAATGGAGAAGATACCATTACCTTATCCATTAACAAACAGCAGAAAAACAGTGCGGTTGATGTATCCAGATCCGTAACTAAAACGATTTCTTCTTTAAAAAGTGAATACCCTAATCTGGATATTGTAGTTGTAGATGATAACAGTGAGCAGATCACCAGCGCACTCAACAGCGTAAAAAATACCATGATTATGGCTGTTATTATTTCCATGATTATTATCTTCCTCTTTTTCGGGGATATTAAAGCATCTCTGATTGTCGGAAGCTCCATTCCGGTATCCATACTCGTATCACTGATTATGATGTCTGCCATGGGATTTTCACTGAATGTAATCACCATGAGCAGTATTGTATTGGGTGTGGGAATGATGGTAGATAACTCCATCGTTGTACTGGAGAGCTGTTTCCGTTCCCAGAAAGGAACCGGATTCAGGGAATATTTGTCAGCGGCCATGGAAGGAACCGGCGTTGTTATGCAGTCCATTCTCGGAGGAACGTTAACCACCTGCGTTGTTTTTATACCTCTGGCATTCCTGCAGGGTATGACCGGTCAGCTGTTTAAACCTCTCGGATATACCATAGTCTTTTGTATGCTGGCATCTTTCGTTTCTGCTATAACAGTTGTTCCTTTATGCTACAGCAGGTTCTGCCCTGTGGAAAGACAGAATTCTCCTATGGGAGGAATTGTAAAAGCCCTTCAGAACGGTTACAGAAAGATCGTTGATAAGCTGTTAAAAAGGCGGGCTCTTGTCATGATCCTGTCTGTATTGTTATTATTGGTGTCATTTGTTTTTGCTACGAAGCTAGGCTTTGAACTGATGCCTTCAGTGGATCAGGGAACGATTTCCATCACTGCCAAGATGAAGCCGGGGTTAAAGATTGAAGAAGCTGATCAGGTTTTAAAAAAGCTGGAGTCAATCGTCACCAGTGAACCAGATTTGAAATCCTATACGATAAGTTATGGAGCAGGCGAACTCAGCTTTGCCGGAGGAACAAACGGTTCTGTTACGGCTTATTTAAAGAGTGACAGAACACTCACTACCGATCAGGTTGTTAATAAATGGAAAAAACTGATGGGTCAGATTCCAGATTGTAACGTCACCGTGAAATCAACCTCCAGTGTCAGCCAGATGGGAGGCGGAGGCGGCAATGATTTTGAAGTAATTCTTCAAAGCGCCCAGCTGGACCATTTAAAAAAGACCTCTGACCAGATGGTTGCTGAATTAAGCGGCCGGCCGGAGATGATTAAGGTGCATTCAGACCTTGAGAATGCGGCACCAGTTGTAAAGGTGAGTGTGGACCCGATTAAGGCTGCAGCGGAGGGGGTTGCTCCTGCTACAGTAGGAGGTATGCTTAATGGAATGTTAAGCGGTGTGAAAGCCACAACCATGGATGTAGACGGCCAGAATGTGGATGTGAAGGTAGAATATCCGGATGATACTTATGATACACTGGAAAAGGTAGAGGGGGTTACAGTACCCAACAGCAACGGCGGTTCCGTTGCATTGACTGATATTGCCAGTATCGGTTATGAAGACAGCCCCACTGCGATCAACAGAAAAAATAAGCAATATCAGGTTACTGTCACAGGCTCCTTCACAGATGTTGTTAAGACGAAGAAGGATAAAGCAGCAGCGATTAAAGAACTTGACAGTAAAGTTGTGAGCAAATATTTAAACGACAGAGTGTCAAGAGCAAAAAACAGTGAAGATGAGTCCATGCAGGAAGAACTTGGTAACTTGGTAAAAGCGATTCTTATAGCTGCATTTTTAATCTTTGTGGTAATGGCGGCTCAGTTTGAATCACCAAAATTCTCACTCATGGTTATGACGACCATCCCGTTCAGTTTGATTGGTTCTTTTGGCTGTCTGCTGGCGGCCAATGTTAAAATCAGTATGCCATCCCTTCTGGGATTCTTAATGCTGATCGGTACAGTAGTAAACGCCGGTATCCTTTATGTCGATACGGTTAACCAGTATCGGGCTACTATGGATAAAAATACTTCGCTTATAGAAGCAGGAGCTACCAGGCTTCGACCTATTCTAATGACCACCCTTACCACCATTGTATCCATGATTCCTATGGCATTGGGAATCGGACGCAACACAGAGACAATGCAGGGACTTGCGCTTGTTAACGTGGGAGGTCTTACTGCCTCCACCATATTATCACTGCTTATGCTTCCGGTTTATTATTCACTGATGAGCGGAAAAGTAGATAAAACCCAGCTGCCGGATTAAACACCGTCAGCTGGGGAAACCAGCCTTCCTCATATGGTTGGAAGAATGTGGTTTCCCGCCTTTTGACAGGCTGTGATATGATAGTAATAGAACACAGTATAAAAATCCCAATTAAGGAGGATTTAGGATGAGAAAATGGAAACAGATTGGTGCATTTGCACTTGCAGCCGTGTTGACCTTTTCCGGACCGGCATCGACGGTTTGGGCCGGAAGTCCGGAATTTTCAAGAACTTCTGAGGAATGGTCTAAGCTTAGAGACAATGTAATGGAATATGATGAGCTGAAAGATCTGATACATGAATACAATGTAAAGGTTCAGAAAAACCAGCTCGATATTAACGATAAGAAAAAAGATGACCGGGTTACCAGAGATGAGTATGCCCAGTATTACCGGGATGCAGCCGATAAGGCCAGAAGCAACATTACTAATGATGAAGGGTCGGAAGTTACAGATGCGGGAAATGCAGTTGCAGCAAGACAGGCAGAAGAGAGTGCGGATAGAAATGTAGAGGATTTAACAGTACATCAGCTTACCTATGATCAGGAGGAAGCAACGCTTGTGGCTACGGCTCAAACTTCCATGATTACTTATTTTCAACAAAAATATGAACTGGAAACTTTAAAAGATAACTTAGAACTTTTAAAGGCAGTGCATCAGTCGGCGCTGATTAAGCAAAGTGCTGGAATGGCAACGCAGACAGATGTGCTTGATGCATTGGAGAATATACAGAGCACCCAGACCTCTATTGATAAAGCTACTGCCACGATCGAACAGACAAGACAGAAGTTGTGTATTATGCTTGGGTGGAAATACAACGATACACCTGAAATTAAAGATATTCCTGCGATGGATATGCTGCGGATTGATGCCATGAATCCTGATGCAGATATGGAGACTGCTTTAAACAACAACTATGCATTAAAAATTAATAAAAGAAAGCTGACAAATGCAACTGCAGACGTTACAAAAGAGACCCTTAAGCGGACGATTGCCAGCAATGAACAGAATATCGGCACAGATCTGGTAAAGAGTTACCAGGAGGTTTTGCAGGCAAAAGCAGCATATGACCAGGCAGTTGCAGAATATAATCTGGAAAGTAAAAATATGGATACTGCTGAAAGGAAATTTCAGGTAGGTCAAATGAGCGGACTGGATTACAGAAAACAGAAAAATGCCCTGATTACAAAGACCAATGGAGTAAAAACTGCAGAGCTTACACTATCTCAGTCTGTTCAGACCTATAATAATGCAGTAAACGGCCTGGCTTCGACAGGGGGCTGATAATATGAGAAAAAAATGGATTATACCAGTTTTCATAGCTGCAGTGTTTACTGCCTGTACGGCGGTTCCTGCATTTGCTGCGGGACCTGGCCAGGCAGAAAATCCCATACCAAAAGAAGTAACACAGGAGAAGTGGGACCGGCTGAATGATCAGACTATTGAATTTGGTGAACTGCCGGATCTGATACGTTACTTTAATCCTGCCATGAAGAATGCAGAAACTTCTTTTTCTACTGCTATGGATGATTATAAATATATTAATGATAAGATGAGACGTCAGATTAAGGATCTGCAGACTGACGCAGATGAAGCAAAAAAGTCTGGAGCAGTGAACACTCCGGCTGGAGCAGAGCAGTATGGTGCGTTAATATTTGCAATTAAAGGGCTCAAGACAGCGGCAGATAAATCGGAACGATCCCTCGAATATATGAATCGTATGGATTCATCTGCAAGATCTGATATAAACCGGGGCGTTAAAACGTACACTTATTATGCGGATCAGACAATGATTGGGTATAATAGTGCCCTGGCAAGCCGCGCTATGGTTGAAAAAGTGGTTGAATTAAGCAATGCTGCCTATGAAGCTCAAAGCTTGAGTTCAGGGGTGGGCCTGGCTACAGAAGCAGATGTGCTATCTGCTCAAAAAGACCTGTTGTCTGCCAAAGGATCCCTTTTGAAGATCAACAGCACCATTGACAATTTAAACCGCTCTCTGTGTCTGATGACTGGATATTCTGCAGATGCGGCTCCCTCTATTGGCGGTCTGCCCCAGCTTAATGATGAGATGATAGCAGCTCTTAATCTGGAATCAGATACGCAGAAAGCAGTCTCCAACAATTACGATGTTATCTCTGAGCGTCATTCCTCTTCCGGTAAAACCACGACCGGAATGAAAAATAAGGATCAAAGTGTTTCGGACGCAGAACAGAATGTGGCGGTCACCATGCAGGCTTATTATCAGGGAATTCTTCAGTCAAAATCTGCTTATGAAGCTGCCTGTACCGCATTCCAGAAAGCTACTCTGGAAAAGGATAAGGCAGACCGCTCCTATAATCTGAAAATGCTTAGTAAAATCCAGTATCTTCAGGCTCAGATGGCCTACTTAAAGGCCCAGGGAGAAAAAGAGAGTGCTTATAATACTTACTATCAGGCATATAACACGTATCAGTGGGCTGTTCAGGGTATCATTATGGATTCTGCAAAGTAGTTTCTTTTTTACCAGCGGACAGCAGATCTAAAACTTTAAGCCGTACATGGATTTTCACAGGTTCTTTTCTTAATTTTAAATAATCAGATTCATCTATGGAGTGCCGCAGGATCTCTTTTGAGGTATCCGGCACGACTGCATAGGAAGAATCCGTAAAACAGAGCGGAGGATAAAGGACGCACCACCAGTTGTGTCCTTTACCTTCGCCTATTTTTACCCTTACGGCTTCATAGGTTCCGCAGGGAAACACCATATCCCCGTAGGTCTTGGTTGGAAAGTAGCAATCCGTCAGTTCCATATGTGCGGGATAATTATATCCCAGGTTCTTCATGTAGTTTTCTGCTTTTTTCTCCAGAATGGATTCGTGAGAGCGTATATAGGTTTTTGTATCTTCCAGGGATGCATTTTCACCAAGGTCTTCATATATTGAATTGAGAAGCATGGTGCGTACTTTCAGTTTTAAGTTTTGATCCTGTGTGCTGTTGCTGTTAGCTAATACATGAAACCGCAGGATTTCAGGGGCGATCCTGGCGGCAAGGGCCTCGTCGTTTGATCTGTCATTTGCCAGTGTCAGTAAAAAAGCAATGAGCAGACAGGTAATACATAAGAATAAATCACGTTTCTGTTTCATAGGGTATCTCCTTTTTTCTGGAATCTATTTGTAATTGTAACCATATGTGCTATAATATAAACGCTGTAAATCAAGAATTTATTAAGGAGATTGGAATGAGTAAGAAAACTGCGGTTGTATTATTTGGCGGACAG
>JAEWPQ010000045.1 GCA_023460575.1 Bacillota bacterium | reverse complement strand
GTTCTTTGACCTTAGCAGCCTTACCAACTCTGTCTCTTAAGTAATTCAGTTTTGCTCTTCTTACTTTACCCTTTCTTACAACTTCAACGTTGTCTACGGAAGGGGAATGTAATGGCCAGGTTTTCTCAACGCCGATACCGTTAGAGTTCTTTCTTACAGTAAAGGTTTCTCTTGCGCCGCCGTTCTGTCTCTTGATAACGGTTCCTTCGAAAATCTGGATTCTTTCACGGGTTCCCTCTTTGATCTTGTTGTATACTTTTACAGTATCACCAACATGGAAAACCGGTACGGTCTGCTTTAACTGAGCTGCTTCAATATTCTTAATAATTTCGTTCATCGTGTGAACCTCCTTGATTTTATTTGATGTTCTTAATACTTCATACTGGAATCCGTAACAGAGGACCATCGCCTTTTGATCACAACATTTTGTATTTTATCATAAAGGATTGTCGAATGCAAGCCCTCTCTTTAAAATAACAAGAATAAGTTGGGAATAATCATAGCAATTGCTATGGCATAAACAGCATCCAACCATACAACGGAGCCAAGTGCTCCTATATAGATCAGTCCGATCACAGGGGCCACAATAATTTTGACCAGCACATTAACATTTTTATTGTTCAGTATATTATTTACCAATATCTTAGCGTCACCAGTGCTGGGAAAAGCATGCATAAGAGTTGAAAATCCGATCCAGCCCAATAATAGGTTTAAAGAATTTGAGTAATCTTCAAAAACAATTAATTCTATCGCAGCAGGTGACATAATGATCATGCCAATGAGTGTATTGATCAAAAACGGTCCTGTGGAAATTAAAAAGGTCTTTAAAGGATTCTGTGTTGCTTCATGCAGAACATATCCACAGGGATTAGAAAATTGAAAATATTTCACCTCATATACCGGAACCCGCATAATACGGCAAAAAATCTGGTGCGCGAGCTCATGTATAATAACACCTGGGAATGTGATAATCGATATGATGATACCTGGAACAAAAAACATAGCAAGACCTCCTCCTTATTCGTCTATATAATACTCATGGAGAGATAAGTTCCCATCCAGATAGTTCTTAAGATCTGCATCTAATTCATTTTTCTTAGAAATATACTCCTGAACAAGTGCATCTGCATCCGCGTTTTTTGCGTTTTCTTTCAGCGCAATTAAATAAGTTTCCCAGACATAATCTCCTTGCGGATTTTGGTCATAGGCTTTTGATGCCAGATCCAGACCTTCTTCTTTGTTTCCTTCCAGAAGCCTGATAATTGCAAGCCCCCGCAAAGCCCCGCTGTAGCTTTTATCAGCAAGCAGCACGTCGTTATAGCAGCTTTCAGCATATTGTAAATCTCCCTGGCGCCGTGACAGAGAGGCTAACTGTACCTTTGCATCCAGTATGTTATCATCTTCATTAATGCATTTTTCAAGACAGTTCCTGGCTTCATCCACATCCTCCGTAAACATGGACATGTAATAATAAAGCAATGCCTTATCCTGTTTTGGATCAATTAACTGCTGCCTTAGATAATTATATCCCATCATTAATGCTTCCTCATTGGATTTGGCATATTTCATACTGGATTGCATATTTTGAACAGTTTCATAGGTGTTAAAGAACCGGGTTATTTTATCTATGTATTGGTTCATTCTGACAACGGTATTTTCATCCATTGTTTTTCCGGATAAATTATTGGAAAGCACATTCGACGCATCACTATAAAAACCGCGTTCCATAGCAATATCAGTCAATCGGACTGCGACAGGAATGGAGTCGGGATATTGCTCCACAACAGTACGCAAACTTTCCATAGCTTCTGCTATATCTCCATTTTCAGCCATGGTTTCTGCTTTTACATATATTTTATAGCTTTTTAAAACTTTCGGGAAACGGCTGAAAGCGAATCCCATTAATACGACTAAAATAACTGAAAATAATATAAAATGTTTTGGAACCGGGTAACGGATGAATCTTTCCCGGCAGGTGCTGCATAACGCGGAATCCGGATTTTCGGAACGATCTATCATTGCATGCCCGCATGCCCTGCACCGGTTCTCTGTTTCCCATTGTTCCTCTTGTCCTTTATCTATTTCTGGTATGTATGGTTCTTCCTGCATTTTCTGAACTCCTTCATTTATTGGTTAATGCTACTCTTATTTTATCGGTTACACATAATGTTTTATTAATATTTATTGCGTATTTTATGTGACAAGAAAAGACGTAGGAACAAGAGAATCCGAAAATGGACTCCTATTCCTACGCCTTTGCATGACTACTTTATGGGGTATACGATCTATATGAACTTAACCGTTTTCCTGCTCTTTTACAAGCCTGTTTAAAAATTCCGCTTCTTTTTTAGACAAAACCGCTTCTTTTAAAAGATCCGGTCTCCGTTCTAAAGTCCGCTTAACAGATTGTTCCCGTCTCCAGCTTTCAATATTCTTGTGGTGTCCGGATAGTAAAACTTCCGGAACCTTTAATCCCCTGTACTCTTCCGGTCTGGTATACTGGGGATACTCAAGCAGATTGTCATGAAAGGATTCAAATTCAGCTGAAGACTCATTATTTAATACGCCCGGTATTAACCGGGAGATGCAGTCAATCATAACCATGGCAGGAAGCTCTCCGCCTGTCAGCACATAATCTCCAATGGATAGAAAATCCGTCGCCACAAGATTTAATGCCCTCTCGTCAATTCCCTCGTAATGGCCGCAAAGAAAAACCAGATCCTCTTCTTTGGCCAGTTCCGCTGCAATCGTCTGATTAAACACAGTTCCCTGGGGTGTCATGTAAATCACACGGGGCTTTTTACCAGTCTTATTACAAAGATCGTCGTAAGCTTCGCATATGGGCATAGGCTGCATCACCATTCCCGCACCGCCCCCATATGGGTAATCGTCCACACTGTGGTGCTTGTCCTTAGAATAGTCTCTTATATCAATTGCTTCTATGGATAAAAGTCCTTTTTCTGCGGCTCTGCCAATAATGCTGGTATTTAAACCGTTTAAGACCATATCAGGAAACAGCGTCAATATATGATAATTCATTGTTTATTTCCACTCCTATCCTTAATCCAGAAGCCCGTCCATCATATGAACTGTGACTGTTTTCTGCTGCAGATCCACATTCAGAACGCATTCTTTGATGGCAGGCAGAAGAACCTCTCTGCCATCAGTCATCTTAACCTCATAGACATCATTGGCTCCTGTTTTAATCACATCGGTCAATGTTCCAAGTTCTTCCCCATCATCTTTTACTACTGTAAGACCAATGAGGTCAAAAATAAAGTTCTCATCAGGGCCCAGTTTCACTGCTAAATCTCTTGTGATTAAAAGATCCTTACCCTTATATTTTTCAATTTCCTCAATGGAATCATAACCTTTAAACTTCAGGATAACCATATTTTTAAAGAATTTTACTCCCTCAATTTCCAAATCAATCTGTTCCCGGCCTGTATCGAGAATCACTTTCTTTAACTGTTTAAAACGGGCGGAATCATCCGTTGTTGGAAACACCTTTACTTCTCCCTTTACCCCATGGGTGGAAGAAATCACTCCGACTCTTAGTAAATTTTCCATTTGTC
>JAEWPQ010000044.1 GCA_023460575.1 Bacillota bacterium | reverse complement strand
AAGCGCTTTCCCAAATGATCGATTATGAATCCATAGGCTATGAGCTGATTGCAACTGCCAAAAATGGAATGGAAGCTTATGACATTATATGTGATGAATATCCGGATGTGGTAATCACCGATATCCGTATGCCTATTTTAAACGGACTGGATTTAATCGAACGGTCCATGAAAACAGATTCTAAAATCTCCTTTATTCTGCTTTCCGGTTACAATGATTTTGAATATGCCAAGCAGGCGATGAAATACGGAGTCCGTTTTTATTTATTAAAGCCTACGGATAAAAACGAGCTGATTGATTCCCTTGTTTCCATCCGCAGAGAACGCCTTTTGGAGGAATCACGCCGCATATCCCAGCAGCAGGACCTTTTAAAAACTTTACACATTCCGCTGGAGCAAAGCTTCATCATGGAGCTTCTGGAGCATCAGGATACCTTTTCCGGCGTATTTTGTAAATATCAGGACTTGTTATCCCTGCCTGAAAACTGCCTCGATGCATGCATCTGCTCCTTTGTAGAGGAACCTTATTTGAAAAATTTTACTTCTGATATTGTTAAAATCCTCGCTTCAGAAGGACTCCACATGGACTTTTCCATACTTTATGTTAAAAACACTGCAGTCTTAATCTTTTCTGCTGCCACTCTTGCAATACAGGAAAGGATTAAAAACTCCATACTAAAACTGGATTATCCCAATCAGTCCGTCACCTTCGAAACGGAATTTATTCACATGGATAATTCCGAAAAGCTGTTTCACTTTGTGATCCAGAAAATTTCCCGTTTTGAACGGATTCTTCTGCTCAGCGAAAAAGGGGAAAGCTATGAGATCAGGAATCATATTACGGCTCCATGGATGATCAGCCGCTTAGAGAATTCCATTACCTCTGCACCGGACATCGTTCAGGCTACAGAACTTTTAAATTCCGTTTTTATTGACTCTATGCCGACGGCCACCGCCAGAAGTCTTGCACTCGGACTCTTTCTGCAGACAGATTTAACTCAGGAAAAACCGCCCATTGATGCAGCCTGTGATTTTTTCAGACGGCTGTATTCCTGCGATAACGTTACTGAAATCCGAAACCTTTTATCAGTCGTTCTGGTTCAGAAGGAGCATGAAACAGGAGGCCATAAGTCAAGCTCTAACATCGCTCTTTTAAAGACTTATATCAGGGAACATCTGGATTCTGAAAATCTGTCTTTAAAATGGCTGGCTGAAAATTACCTTTTTGTCAGCGTCGGATATTTAAGCAAGCAATTTGTAAAAGAAGAAGGAATGCGCTTTTCCGATTATTTAAATAAGGAGCGTATGGAGGAATCCATACGGCTGATGACCTACTATCACAACGACAACATCAAACAGATCGCAAGGCAGGTGGGATTTGGAAGCAATCCCCAGTACTTCAGCCAGGTATTTAAAAGGTATACGGGTTTACCGCCTACAGATTACATTGAAAAACTAAAAAACACAAAGCATAAAGGAGAATGACAACAATGACAAACGAAAGACTGCTTGAAAAAATCCATCTGGTTGTAGAAAAGCTTATGAATCTGGGAGGCTGTGACTATGACAAAGATAAATCCGTCAGTTCTACAGACACCAAAAAGGGAATCATTCAGAGAGATTTCGGTATTGAAGAATGGGACTGGCCTCAGGGCGTTGGTCTTTACGGCTTATATAAGCTGCAGGAATTTTACGGAGACGACCGGTACCTGTCTTTCTTTAAAAACTGGTACAGCGGTCATTTAAAAAAAGGACTTCCTTCCAGAAACATCAATACAACCGCCCCATTTCTTCCCCTTTCCTGCCTTCACAGCAGACTTACGGACTCAGAGAGTTTTTATAAGCTCTGCACGGAACAGGCAGACTGGCTGATTAACGGGCTTCCCAAGACGACAGACAACGGCTTTCAGCATGTTACAAGCGCTATCGGGGACCGTAACGGGGTAAACCTCAATGAAGGTCAGATATGGATCGATACTCTGTTTATGTCCGTACTGTTCTTAAACAAAATGGGACAGCAGGCAGCAAATCCGGTTTGGAAAAATGAAGCTCTCCACCAGTTCCTTATACACATTAAATATTTATTTGATAAACAGACCGGGCTTTTCCATCATGGATTCAGTTTTGAACGAATGGATAATTTTGGCGGTATCTTCTGGTGCAGGGGAAATTCCTGGTTCACCTACGGAATCATGGAATTTTTAGATGCCTGCGGAGATGATTTAAACGAAGGCGTAAGAATCTATCTGATTGATACCTTTAAATCCCAGGCAGCGGCACTCTTAAAGCTCCAGGCGCCCTCCGGATTATGGCGGACTGTTCTGACAGATGAAACGAGCTACGAAGAGGTGTCCGGCTCAGCTGCCATTGCCGCCGGAATTTTAAGAGGCGTAAAAGGAGAAATTCTGGGCGCTGAATATAAAAAAGCTGCTGATCGTGCGATCACTGCAATCTGCGATAATATTTCCGAGGACGGAACTGTGCTGAATGTATCTGCAGGAACCGGAATCGGCATGGACAGCGGCCACTACAAAAATGTATTGATCATGCCTATGGCTTACGGTCAGGCACTTGCTCTCACGGCCCTTTGTGAGGCACTTGAGAAATAACTGTCTGACCATAAAAAGAGAGACGAAAAGAACGTTTACTGCTCCGTTCTTTTCGTCTCTTTTCTGTATTTCAGAGGCGTGGCATCAGTGTGCTTTTTAAACACACGTTCAAAATAAGTGACACTCTCAAATCCCAAAACCTCTGATATCTCTGTTACCGAGTATTCACTGTTTGAAAGAAGCTCTCTGGCTCTTCTCACCCTTGCTAAATTCCGGTATTCATTAACAGAGAATCCCGTCACTTCCCGAAAGATCCTGCTTAAATAGGATTTGCTGATAAAAAAACGTTCCGCCAGCTCCTCCAGACTTTCCGCAGACTCACAATGGAGCGTTAAATACTCCGCCACCTCATGCACCTTTCCATGCTTTGACGTCTGAACCGTAGGAGGCATATCTTTTAATACATTTTTCTTCCGGCTTCTGTAAACCATAAGAAGAATCCTGGAAATCATGAGACGAACCATGACTTCATACCGCTCCCTCCTGCCTCTTAATTCATCCCGGATTGACAGGAGCAGTGTTTTCATCTCCTCCCATTCCTTTTCCGAAAGTCTGGCTACACCATAATAATCTGCAAAAAGCTTATCCAGGGAATAAACTCCGGTATGGTTTAACCAGGATTCCAAATATCTTCCGTTAAGCTGTAATAAAATCCGGTCATGACTTCCGCTTCCCGCCTGGCTTGTCTTATGCACCTGCTGCCGGTTGACTAAAACCACATCTCCTGTTTTTACATAATAGGTTTCCTTTTCAATAAAATAATAACGTTCCCCGCTTAAGAGAAAATACAGTTCATAGGTATCATGAAAATGCTTCATTGTCATGGAAAATCCGTCATCCCGCACCACCTCATCGATGACAACTCCCTCCATGCTCTCCTCAAATATGATACGTTCCATTTTCTCCTCCAAATTAGTAGCCAAAAGTATGATTATCACGAAATAAGCATCAATTTTATAAGTATTATAATACTATAATGCATTATAATATGCAATAGAGAGTGATACGAACCTATTTAATATTTCTTAGTTTCAGGAGGAAACCTTTATGAAATACGAAAACAACAAAGTAAGTGACATTCAGATCGCTTACATCGGCGGAGGCTCCAGAGGCTGGGCCTGGACCTTTATGACGGACCTTTCCATGGATGACTCCATGAGCGGAACCATCCGGCTTTATGACATTGACCCCGCTGCTTCCAAAAACAATGAAATCATCGGCAGCCAGCTGAGCGCACGCAAGGATACCATTGGAAAATGGGATTATATCCAGTCTGATTCTTTAAAAGACGCGCTGACAGGCTGTGATTTCGCAGTAATTTCCATTCTCCCCGGTACCTTTGATGAGATGGATTCCGATGTTCATCTTCCGGAAAGACTTGGTATCTATCAGTCAGTGGGGGATACGGCCGGCCCCGGCGGAATGATCCGTGCACTGCGCACCATACCAATGTTTGTAACCATAGCGGAGGCAATTAAGGAATATGCACCTGATGTATGGGTTATTAACTATACCAACCCCATGTCTTTGTGTGTTAAGACACTTTATCATGTATTTCCCCAGATTAAAGCCTTTGGCTGCTGCCATGAAGTATTCGGCACCCAGAAGGTATTAAAGGGGATCTGCGAGGAAACCTTTGGACTTGAATCCATTGACCGCAGAGACATTCATGTAAATGTTCTGGGTATTAATCATTTTACCTGGTTTGATGAAGCTTCCTATAAAGGAATGGACTTATTCCCCGTTTACCATGATTATATCGATGCACATTATGAGGAAGGCTATGAAGAGCCGGATAAGAACTGGGCAAACAGCACATTTGAGTGTGCACACCGGGTAAAATTTGATCTTTTCCGCCGCTATGGACTGATTGCAGCTGCGGGAGACCGTCATCTTGCAGAATTCATGCCTGGAACCGATTATCTCAAAGACCCGGAGACTGTGAAATCCTGGAAATTCGGACTCACCACAGTTGACTGGAGAAAAAATGACTTAAAAGAGCGTCTGGCAAAAAGCCGCCGTCTGGCAAATGGAGAAGAAGAAATCCAGTTAAAGCCATCAGGAGAAGAAGGAATTCTTTTAATTAAATCTTTATGCGGCCTGGACCGGACCATCAGCAATGTAAACATACCAAACTCCTTCTTACAGATTGCAAACCTGCCAAAAGATGCCGTTGTAGAGACAAATGCAGTATTCAGCCGCGACAGCATTAAGCCTGTCATAGCAGGAACGATTCCACAAGAAGTCCTGGAACTTATAAAGCCTCACGTTGCCAATCACGAGCGCATATTAAACGCAGCGCTTACCTGTGACCGTGCACTGGTTTATGAAGCTTTCTTAAGCGATCCTCTGGTTAAGGGCAGAGCAAGCGATGCAGAAGTAAAAAAGCTGGCAGACGATATGATTGCAAACACCCTGGCTTACCTGCCAGTGGGCTGGAAATAATTGAAAATACAGACAAAACCCTGACAGAGCCCATAATTCCTCTCTGTCAGGGTTTTATTTGTATTTATACTTTATCAAGAAAATTCAGAGTAAAATGAACCTCTCCCTGCTCATCCAGTTCCATGATCATATAAGAGGGTCTTCTGCCTTCCTGGCGGGGATAGGACATACTTCCGGGATTTAAGATTATAATCCCGTTATGTACCTCATAGAACGGCCTGTGTGTATGCCCATACATGGCGATCTGTATATTGCGCTCTCTGGCCTCCGCTTCCAGCCGCTCCACTCCCAGAGATACATTGTAGTAATGCCCATGGGTCAGAAGTATCCGGTAACTGCCCACTTTTATTTCCTTTTCCCGTTCCAGGTCTGAGAAAAAGTCATTGTTTCCAAGAACCATGTGAAACTCACAGCCTTCATCCAGCCAGCTCTCAATCTTCTTTTCACTGCCTTCTGAATCTCCCAGGTGGATCAGCATGTCAAAGGGTTTGTTTTCCCCGATCACCCGCAGAAGATTTTCATCCTTCCGGTGGGTATCACTGACAATCAGTACTTTCATGATTCTCCTCCCCAAACTGCTCTTTCAGCTTATCTTTCATGGCTTCAAGCGCTTTCCCTCTGTGACTGATAAGGTTTTTCTGGTCCATGGTAAGCTCCGCCGCAGTCATATGAAACTCTGGTATATAAAGAATCGGGTCATAACCAAATCCCCCGCCTCCAGCCGGCTTATCCGCAATCAGTCCCTCCATGGCTGCTTCCGTATGAAGCACAGAGCCGTCTGGAAGCACTGCAGCAATGTTACAGACAAAACGCGCACTTCTCTCCTCTCCAACAGCAAGGGCAGCACGGTTTAATATGGTCTGATTCTTGATTTCATAAGAGGTATCCTCTCCCATATACCGGGCAGAGTATATTCCAGGCTCTCCGCCCAGGCAGTCTACCACCAGACCGGAATCATCTGCCAAAACAATTCCCCCGGACTTTTTCCACACTGCCATGGCTTTTATTTCTGCGTTTTCCCCAAAAGTGGCTCCGTTTTCCTCTATATCAAGATGAATGTCGGCATCTTTCATGGAACACACTTCCATTCTCAAATCCTTTAAGATTTCACGGATCTCCCGCATTTTTCCTTCGTTTCCAGTTGCAAAAATAATTCTGTTCTCCCTCATCTGTTCTCTCCTCCAAACCTTTTTCTATTGGGCAGCCGTATACGCCTTCAGGCACAAATTGCAGTTCTGTTTTTCTTCTACTCTCTCCCACACTCTGCCGTCCGGACTGATATAACCCTCCCCGTCAGATAAATCTGCAAAGGTTCTTCCGTCTCCTGCATCATATTCAATCGCTGCAGGGTGAACTGTATCAGGAGTAGTAATTTTCACAATAACTGCAAACCGCTCTCCCTTTTTTAATTTCAGTTCTTTTTTAGTCTTTTTGTCAAAGGATACGGTATAGTAACCAGCGTTTTCAAACTCACCGTTTGTAAGGAAAATTTTCCGGTCAAACTCATTGCCGTTTATAATATCAGATTCTTTTAAAGCATTACGCACCGCAAAAATCTCATAAGATGTATGGGGCGCAGTGGCATAGAATCCAGCAGCCTTTAAATATTGGGACTCTGCCGTCTCATACACATTGGAAAACCAGACTGTGTCACTGCCATAACCCAGCTGCCCAGCCCAGCCCCGTAAATCCGACTGATAGATCCTGTCATATCTGCCCGGATCTTCTACACCGGAATATATAATATTATTCATACCGATATTGGAATCATAATAGGATACATAAAAAAAGCCCTGATCACCAAATCCATCTCCCCAGCTGTTCATGCAGATAAACGCCCCGTCACCATTCACCGGGACATTAAAATTCTCTCTGGAAAATCCATCATCCCAGCCGATAATCACGGAATCGTGATTGGGCGGCTCAGAGCCTATGTAACAATAAGCGGACGCCTCCTCATTATAACTGGGCGACTGGTTCCTGTCCCCATTCATGGCAGTATAGAGTGAACTCTGAACTCCACCATAACGGAGAACTGCCCGCTTTATTTTTTCGTAGTCTTTCCCAGGTAACATCTGGATCTCCTGAACATGTTTTACCGCTTTCAGTCCTTTTGGAGATATTCCGTCCCCATATGGATCCTCTGCTTCCAATACCGGTCCCTGCCAGGAAAGGAGGTAAGCCATTGACATGGTATACTCCCCTCCGTCTTCCTGGGGGATGATAAATCCATTATTCAAAGACATATGATCTTCGGAAAAATCGAAGGATTCTTCTGGCAAAAGTCTGGCTTCCAATGCCTGTAAAGATGCAAACGCCCAGCAGGTACCAAGAGATCCCTGATTTTTTACTGCCGGAGCGCGGCCGTATTCCCTTCCGTCATAGGCAGCTGGAAGCGGACTCATATAGGGCTTATCCGCCTGTATGGGAACAAATTTATCCGCCCCAAAAACGGCAGCTGCGCACAGTACAACAAGAAAAAAGGCAAACCGGGTCTTATTTTTCAAACTCTTCTCCTGCTTTTCTTTTCGGAGGCTTCGGCCCCATAAACTGATAGAAATAGGTCTTCATCATTCCATTATAGATCTTTCGGTTCTTGTCTGCTTTTCTGCCGATATACCTTTCCGCATCCTCGTACGCAGTGATCATATACAGTGACCATGCATCAAGGGCAGCATAGCGTTCACCGATCTGACGGTACAGTTCCGGAAGATTCTTCTTCTCCTCAATACGTTCACCATATGGAGGATTGGTGATAATAAAACCGTATTTTTTCGGATGGCTTAACGCATCGACTGACCGCTGCTGGAAATGAATGAGATGATCCACACCTGCAGATTCTGCGTTGGCTCTGGCTGCTTTTACAATTTCAGGATCAATATCATATCCCTGTATGTCCACCTTAACATCATTCGTCACCAGATCATTAGCCTCATCCATGGTGTCATACCAGCACTTTCTTGGTATGATATTCTTCCAGTCTTCTGATAAGAAGGACCGGTTCATTCCCGGAGCCATATTGGCCGCCATCATAGCCGCCTCAATGACAAATGTACCACTTCCGCAAAAAGGGTCCACCAAAATCCTGTCTTTGTTCCATGGAGTCAGCATGATCAGCGCTGCAGCCAGGGTTTCCGTAATGGGAGCCTTGCTGGTGAGTGTACGGTAACCTCTTTTATGAAGGGAATCTCCCGTCGTATCTATCCCTACGGTAACCTCATCTTTATACAGAAAAACACGAACCGGATAGCTTGCTCCATTCTCTTCAAACCACTCCACTTTGTAAGCGCCCTTCATTCGTTCCACCATGGCTTTCTTCATAATGGACTGAATGTCGGAAGGGCTGAACAGCTTACTTTTAATCGATGAGGCCTTTGCCACCCAGAATTTTCCGTCAGAAGGAATATATTCTTCCCACGGAATTGTCTTAGTCGCCTGAAAAAGCTCTTCAAAGGACTCGGCATGGAAGCTTCCTGCTTTTAAAAGAACCCGTTCAGCAGTTCTTAAAAATACATTGGCACGGCAAATTGCCTCATCATCACCCAGAAAAGTCACTCTTCCGTCTTCCACTAAAGTAATATCATAACCAAGTTCTGTAATTTCTTTTTTTAATACCGCTTCCATACCAAAATGGCAGGGTGCAATCAGTTCATATGTTTTTTTCACATTATTCTCCTAAGTTCATTTCTTTTACAATATTACCTTCAAAGTCCATTATCCGGAAAATCCGGTCTTCAAGCAGCGCATACGTAGGCGGATTTCCTCCTTTTGGAATTGAAACCGAGCCCGGATTCAGTATGGTGATATCTCCTAAGGTTTCTGCAGTCAGGATATGCGTATGTCCGTGAAGCAGAATATCTCCCTTTTGCATAGGAAGAAGATGATCCTTATTGTAGATATGTCCGTGTGTGGCATAAATGGTAAGGCCGTCAATCACAAACAACGCGTAATCAGAAAGGACCGGGAACTCCAGAACCATCTGATCAACTTCCGTATCACAGTTTCCCCTTACATTGTAAATCTGATCCTTAAAGCTGTTCAGCATGGAGATGACCTCTTTGGGCGCATATTCTTTGGGAAGATCATTTCTCGGTCCATGGTAAAGAATATCTCCAAGGAGGATCAGTCTCTCTGCACATGAATTTTTATATGCATCTAACAGCTTCCTGCAATAATATGCGGAGCCGTGTATGTCGGAAGCAATCATATATTTCATACGTTTTTTTCTCCTTTTGTTGGTTATCAGGTATATTTTAAGACCTGGAAGGTATATCTGTCAATGAATACCTATCCACGTACCATATATTTTCCCTTGTAGTAAGCAATTCCATTAGCCAGATTGATCACATGATAGCCCATTGCCTCCAAATGCCTGCATACCATCATGCTTTGTCCGCCTCTGGAACAATAGAAGATAAGACGTTTTTCTCTGGGCAGCTGTTTTTTCCAGATATCATACTGCTCATAAGGAAGATTTACTGCATCTTTCAAATGCCCTCTTTGATAAGAAAACGGACTTCGAAGATCTATGATCATCACATTTTCATTATTTTCTATATATTGATCGACTTCCCACACCGGTATTGTCGTGAACATACTATCACCTGTCCTTTCTAGTAATAATATATTCCGAATTTTCCAGGATGCGAAAAAGCAAAAAAAGCGCGGGAAAAGACCCCGTTGTCTCTTTCCCACGCCTTTTTTAGATTTTGTCAGATATTAGAAAGATTTGTTCTGGTTGTTGTTGCGGCTGGAATCACGGCTGGAGTCACGGCTGCAATTACGGTTTGTATCCTGCATCTTATCCTGCATCTTATTCTGGCTGTTGTTCTGGCTGTTGTTCTGGCTGTTGTTCCGGCTATTGTTCTGATTATTGTTTTGGCTGTTGTTCCGGATGTTGTTCTGGATGTTGTTCTGGTTGTTGTTCTGGCTGTTGTTCTGGTTGTTGTTCTGGCTTGATGTGTGGTAATTCCTTGTAGAATTATCCATATCGTTGTAGCTGTCATTATAATTATTATTAGACATTTTCATACCTCCTGTGGGTGTTTTTTGTTACACGGTGTAGTATGGCGAATATCCGGTATAATATACTTATTTTTTTATTTTGGAAAATTCTTTTTAATTTTGTTTTTAAAATAACTTTGCATTTTTACATAGCCTATATTATAATTTACTTGAGGAATATTATTCCTCATCCTTATTAATTATTTATACTCCCCTCAGAAGCAGCCGAATAGCTCCCCTATTACGGCTGTTTCTCTTTGACATGAAACCTATGTATTTGCTTGCTTGTTGCGTCATGTTATTCGAATGTTTGCTCTTTTGCTGTACTTGTCAAAAATACCAGTATTATTTTAGTATCACAAAGGCGTGCCCGGAATGCCGGATACTCGCCTATATTATCCATTAATTTACTTTTAAAAACAAAGTGCTTCATTTAATAACTTAACAAAGAGAAGCCTAAGCCTTGACAGAAGTATACAGTAATGATATCCTAGAATTACAAAAGGAACAACCGCCCCTCCACAAGGGGTTGGCCATTTTATACGATAGAAAATTCCATCCTTCAACTCGCCAAAGTATACAAGGGTGGTTTTTCTATGCCTGTTTCCAGGACTTTATAGAAAAACGCTACTTACAAATAAGATAAATAAAGGTAAGTAATGCGATAATAAACATACCAAAGGCCATAAGGTCCTTAAAGTCATATTTCATCCGCACCACCTCCTATCTATGTAAAGATAGAAGGCCAACGCCCTTGCAGTGACACGATTGTTCCTGATAGCATATTACCATACATTCCCAATGCATACAATATATATTTGGTTCCTGCAATCTGAAGGGTACAAATATTCTTTTCGTACTTCAAGACGAATTGCTATACAACAAAAGACCTCCGGCAATCCCATGCCGAAGGCCCTATATCCCTTTCCAAAATCCGGTAATCCGCTATGTCATTAATCGCCAAGCACGTTGACAATTTTTACAGGTGTCCGATAATTCCACGGAGATGTCTTAATACCTGTACTGTAAGTTGAAGAATGTACTACTTGTCCATTCCCGATGTACATGGCAACATGATTGATAGAGCTTCCGCTTCCATAAAAAATCAAATCGCCGGGACGCATCTGATCTGCACTGACTGCTCTTCCCTGTGAAGCCTGTCCTCCTGAAGAACGGCTGATGGAAAGACCTGCTGCGTGCTGCATCACATATCTGGTAAATCCGGAGCAATCCACTCCTGTATGAGGATCACTGCCTCCATAGGAATAACGTCCGCCTACGAACTGCAGTGCATAATTAACAATTCCTTGTCTGAAATTAACGGTTGACTCTGCCTGAGCTTTTTCTTCCAGTGCTTTTAAAGTCGCTTCATCGGTTGCAGTTACAGTGGCACTTCCCTCCACCGGCAAATAGCCATATGTATCGTTCACCTTAACCTTTAAATATCCGTCTCCCATATCTTCTACAACTTCAAAGGCGGATCCTTTGGAAGCGTTCATTAAGGGTTCTGTACCCTCTTCATTTTTACTGATTGTAACCTGATCTGAATTTACGGTTACCATATAGTTTCCAAAACTTAATCCTGGACCGGATATCTCATCTGCTCTTACATCTGAAGGAACTGCAACGATCATTGTTCCACAAAAAGCCATAAGTCCTAACGTTTTCCATACTTTGTTTATCATCGGGAAATCTGCTCCTATTTTTACTTTTTGAGTTTCAAATGTTACGTAATTATTAATTTCATTACGGTTATTATACATTTATTTTATCTTTTCGTCAAGTATTATTTAAAACTGCACGAATTTAAAATTATATTAG
>JAEWPQ010000043.1 GCA_023460575.1 Bacillota bacterium | reverse complement strand
GTGCGGCAGCCCATAGGTCCAAAATATAAGACTTTGGAAGCAAAGGATTCATGATTTCTTAAGAACGTGGCCCCTAAATGCTCGATCGTGTGTATCTCTGCTGTATTCATGACCGGTTCAAAATTCGGTCTGGTCATACGGATATCAAAAGTAGTAATTGCGGTATCGTTTGCTTTATCTTTGCGGGAGACGTAGATACCTGGAAGAAGCTTTAAGTGATTGATAGTAAAGCTTGTTATTTTTTCCATAATAATCAGGTCCTTTCTGAAAGGCTGTTAAGCCGGTGAATTAATTGGTTGTTTTCAGTCAAATTATAATAAAAAAAACAGCTCCATGCAATAGAAACAATTGCATGGAGCTGTTTTAATGGGTCTGCAGGATCCAGATAAATGATCTTTTCTGTTTTTTGCAAAGCTGGAATAATAAACAGCAGCCAGCCAAAGCCGGGAAAATCATTCATGAAACTCCCTTCCTGTTTCATACCATAGTAGGAGAAATGGGAAGGAGCGTCATTAATGGAAGAATGGTTTCGTTTATCAGAGAATGAAGTCCTTGAACAGCTTCATGCTGACAGGAATGGACTGAATTCCGAAGAAATTCTCAGGCGCAGGCAGATACATGGTCCCAATCTGCTGAAAAAAGCAAAACGAAAAAGTGCCTTTCAAGTATTTCTGGATCAGTTTAAAGACTTATTGGTCATCATTCTGATTATAGCAGCGGTAATCTCCATGGTATCTGGTGACGTAGAGAGCACCGGAGTAATCTTTGCAGTCTTATTGCTTAATGCAATTCTTGGAACTGTACAGCACCAGAAAGCAGAAAAATCTTTAGACAGTCTGATGTCATTATCTGCACCTGTGGCGTGGGTGAGAAGGGAAGGAAAAAATAAAGAAGTTCTGTCGGAAGAAATCGTACCTGGGGATATTCTTCTTTTAGAGGCTGGAGATATGGTGGCTGCAGACGGCCGTATACTGGAAAATTATTCTTTGCTGGTCAATGAAAGTTCCCTGACCGGAGAATCAGTCAATGTAGAAAAACATACGGGAAGACTGCGCATGGAAAAGGTTCCCCTGGCAGAACAGTCCAATATGGTTTTCTCCGGCTCCCAGGTTGCAGCGGGCAGGGCCATGGCAGTTGTCACAGGAACTGGCATGAATACGGAAATCGGCAGAATCGCCTCATTAATGAATGATACAGGAGAGAAAAAGACACCTCTCCAGGTGAGTCTGGACCAGTTTGGAAGCCGGCTGGCAGCGGCTATTTTATTTATCTGTGCAATTGTTTTTGGATTAAGTATATACAGAAAAATGCCGATTCTGGATTCCCTTATGTTCGCAGTGGCGCTGGCTGTTGCTGCCATACCTGAGGCGCTCAGTTCCATTGTTACCATCGTACAGGCGATGGGAACCCAGAAGATGGCAGGAGAGAATGCCATCATTAAGGATTTAAAAGCGGTGGAAAGTCTGGGGTGTGTATCCGTTATCTGTTCCGATAAAACAGGTACCCTCACACAGAACCGAATGACAGTGCAGCAGGTTTTTGTTAATAACAGACTTTATCTTCCGGAAATGCTGAAGCCTGAGATTCCTGTACATAAATATTTGTTATACGATGCTGTTTTAAACAATGACTCCAGCCACGTAAATGGGGCTCTTACGGGTGAACCTACAGAGACCGCACTGCTCCAGATGGCGGAGCGTGCAGGGGTAGATGATGAAGCAGTCAGATCCTGTCACCCAAGATTAGGAGAAGTTCCCTTTGACTCCAGAAGAAAGCTTATGAGTACCCTTCATTATTTAGAAGGCAAAAATCTCCTCTTTACAAAAGGCGCAGTGGATATTCTGCTTCCCAGGATAACACATATCTGGTCTTCGGAAGGAATCCGCCCAATAAAAGATGGTGATAAACAAATGCTTATGGAGCAGAACATGATGTTTTCCGCCCAGGGACTCCGGGTACTCACTTTTGTCTGCAGGGAAATGGATAGCCAGGAGAAACTTTCGGAAAATTCTGAAAACGGATATACATTTCTTGGCATGGTATCCATGATGGATCCTCCCCGTCCCGAATCCAGAAACGCTGTCACCAATGCCCGAAGGGCGGGAATCTACCCGGTTATGATTACCGGAGATCATAAGATTACGGCAGCAGCTATTGCGGAACGGATTGGTATTTTGGAGGAAGATGATCTGGCAGTCAGCGGTCCGGAGCTTGATGATATGTCGGAAGATGAACTGGGGCACAGGCTGAAATCCATCAGTGTTTATGCCCGCGTATCACCGGAACATAAAATAAGAATTGTCCGTGCCTGGCAGAAAAAGGGCCATATTGTAGCCATGACAGGGGACGGTGTCAATGATGCTCCTGCTTTAAAGCAGGCGGACATAGGCGTTGCCATGGGACTGATGGGAACTGAGGTTTCCAAGGAAGCCTCCTCCATGATCCTGACTGATGATAATTTTGCCACCATTATCAAAGCAGTTGCAAACGGACGTAATGTATACCGGAATATCCGAAATGCCATTAAGTTCCTGCTCTCAGGAAACATGGCTGGAATTTTATGCGTGCTTTATACCTCCCTTGTGGCACTCCCTATGCCATTTGCACCGGTGCATCTGTTGTTTATCAACCTTTTGACAGACTCCCTTCCTGCCATAGCCATCGGAATGGAGCAGGCGGAAGCAGATCTGCTGTCCCAGAAGCCGAGAAATCCCAAGGAAGGAATATTAACAAAGAGGTTTATCCTTGTGATCATGTTTCAGGGGGCGCTTATTGCGGTATGCACTATGGCCTCCTACAGCACTGGGCTGATAACCGGAAGTGAGGCTGCAGCCAGTACCATGGCATTTTCCACGCTGACACTTGCCAGACTGTTTCACGGTTTTAACTGCCGCAGCAGCCACTCCATTTTAAAAATAGGATTTATGAGCAATTTATGGAGCATTATGGCATTTGAGGCGGGAGCAGTTCTTCTGGCAGCGGTTCTTTTTATCCCCAGACTGCACGATCTGTTTTATGTGGCAGATTTGACAGGAAGGCAGTTTATGACCATTTTTATATTTGCAATCCTTCCCACATTGGTGATTCAGGCAATAAAAACAATACGGGAAAGCCTGCACTAAGGTTTTTTTTGTAGAACTTGACATATTTTTGCCCACGTGGTAGTATAAATTTGTGTTATTTATAAGAAGCCTAAGAGATGACAGAGCCAGGTGATGAGTGCGGGGAACCGTTCATTTCCAAGGCTCTTTCTTTATTGTTTGGTAAAAAATTAACGAAGTGAAAGAAGATGGAAGGGGAAGGAATCATGGGAAAATATGTGATTGCT
>JAEWPQ010000042.1 GCA_023460575.1 Bacillota bacterium | reverse complement strand
AAACTTCAAAGGCTTCATTTATTCCAAAGCTATGAATATTATTATGAATATATTCATGAGCACAAATATATCTATCAGCACCTATACCATATACTTTATTATAATTTGCTTCCTTAAAATCCCCATTTGGAAAATTAGTCATAATAATAAAATCATTATGACAAGTACTTATTATATTTGTATCATTTCCTTCTTCCAGAATAAATGCATCCCCAGTTTTATCAGCGATAATAGTATGTAGCCCTAAATCTGGGAATAATGGATTTCTAGGATACGAGATTACTCTTTTATTAAGAATTTCAAAAAATTCAGATGTTTTTCTTGTTTTCTTTAGCACCTCATCAAAAATATCAAAAGCAAACCAATCATTTTTGTTACAACTTGATTTAAAACCTGGACCATATTCTACTGCTTGAGTACAGATAAAAAGACCCTCACTATTAAAACCAGCGATATCCCTGTATTTGTTATCTAATAAGCCTGAAAAGTAAAATAAGTTCATATCATTATAACTAGTGACTTTTAGTTTTAAATTAATTTCATCAGCATCGAAATTCATACCATAAATAGCTTTTTCTTGACTGTATACTGCAAAACTTGTACACATTTTGGAACCTCCTTTTAATATATAATTTTGTCATATAATATGCTTAGAGTATTTAGAGAATCATTATATTACCATTGGCTTCACCACTTTCTTAAACTTCCCTCCATATGATATCACCAGGCATCTTGATAGTTCAACCTGCAACATTTTTCAGAATCAAAAATGCGCCACTTAAGCTTATGCTTATGACGCATTTTATTATTCGTTGCCTTTTTCATATTAAAAAATCTCTTTTTCCTTTTTTTGTCTTGCATAATCACACATATAGTAGTAGTATTATTTATAACAATTTAATACAGGGGAGCTTGCGGGTGTTTTTACCCAAACAGGCTGAGAGGAAGGTGTGACTTTCGACCCATTAACCTGATTTGGATAATGCCAACGTAGGGACGACTGAATTTATAAGTAATATGGGAAGTTGCCAATCAGGCAGCTTCCTATTTTTTTAAGGAGGATTTAAATCATGATAAAAATCAATGGCATTTTTCATGAAGCAGAAGGAAAAACTCTGGCAGAATATCTGGCAGGCACCAGCTACAATCCCAAGCGGATTGCTGTTGAATGGAACGGAGTAATTGTTACAAAAGAGCAGTATGAGAAAACAATACTTCAAAATGGTGATGTTGTTGAGGTGGTCAGTTTTGTAGGAGGTGGTTGATATGAACATCATTCCTACAATGGAGGAAATGAGAAGAGCTCTTGACAATCGGAACGGAAAGTCTTTGCAGGATAAGTTCGCAAACTCAACTGTCGCTATCTGCGGACTTGGAGGTCTTGGATCAAATATTGCTGTTTCCCTTGCCCGTGCAGGCGTGGGAAGGCTGATTCTGATTGATTTTGATAGAGTGGATGTTTCTAATCTTCACCGCCAGCAGTATAAGGCTTCCCAAACTGGATGTTTCAAAACAGAGGCTCTTGCTGCAAACTTAAAGGAAATCGCACCATATATAACAGTCATCACACATACCAGGCAAATCGATGAGAATAACTTTAATGAGCTGCTTTGTAATGCGGATATCATTTGTGAGGCCTTCGATGGGGCTGAGGCTAAAGCTATGCTGGTAAACAGTGTGCTGGAAAAGATGTCTGAAAGGTATTTAATCGCCGCTTCCGGAATGGCAGGAATTGATTCCGCTAACGTTGTAAGAACCAGAAGGATTACAGATCATTTCTATCTCTGTGGAGATGAAGTCAGTGATGTAGAGGATAATATTGGACTTATGTCCTCACGAGTCATGTTGTGCGCCGCACATCAGGCACATATGGTGCTCCGCATTCTTGCGGAACAATATGAAGCCTGAATTTCAGAAAGAAGGTAGACATTATGCAATTAAACGACAAACTGATTATTGGCGGACAGGAATTTAGTTCCCGGTTCATTCTGGGTTCCGGAAAATATTCCCTGAGCCTGATTGAAGCAGCGGTAAAGGATGCGGGTGCAGAAATCATTACCCTTGCCGTTCGCCGAGCCAATACGAAAGAACAGGAAAACATTCTGGATTACATTCCGAAAGGGGTCACACTGCTTCCCAATACTTCCGGCGCAAGAGATGCCGGGGAAGCGGTGCGAATTGCCAGACTTGCAAGAGAATTAGGGTGCGGTAACTTTGTGAAGATTGAGATTATGCGGGACTCCAAATACCTGCTGCCCGATAATCAGGAAACCATCAAGGCCGCGGAAATTCTTGCAAACGAAGGATTTGTGGTCTTGCCTTACATGTATCCCGATTTGAATACAGCTCGTGATCTGGTGAATGCTGGTGCTGCTGCTATTATGCCGCTTGCTTCTCCCATCGGTTCCAACAAGGGACTGGCTACACGGGAGTTTATTCAGATCTTAATTGATGAGATCGATCTTCCAATCATAGTTGATGCCGGCATTGGCCGGCCTTCCCAGGCTTGTGAGGCAATGGAAATGGGCGCAGCGGCAATTATGGCTAATACTGCTCTTGCCACAGCCGGGAACCTCCCTCTTATGGCATCTTCCTTTCGTCATGCAATCGAAGCGGGGAGAAAAGCATATCTTTCTGGTCTTGGCAGAGTTCTTGTTCGCGGGGCAGCTGCCTCCGACCCTCTGACCGGTTTTCTGCATAATTAGGGGGTGCATTGTATGGAAAATAAATTTTTGGTTGATTCTGAGTATTTGTCAGAAGCCGCTCTTGAGAAGAAACATCTACTGGAAACGGATCCGTCATGCCGCAAAAATCACATGGAGTATCTGCCTGGAATGGAACAAATTCAATCCGGTATCTGCGAAAAGGTTATATCTCAGATAAAGTCCTATGACTACTCTAAGTATACTGCAAAAGATGTTATGTCAGCATTGGATCATGAGATTTGTTCTCTGGAAGATTTCAAAGCTCTGTTATCACCAGCGGCAGAGCCCTTTCTTGAGCAGCTTGCCCGCAAAGCAAGGCTGGAAACCAGCAGGCACTTTGGCAATACAGTATATCTTTTCACTCCGCTCTATATTGCAAACTATTGTGAAAACTACTGTGTGTATTGCGGATTTAACTGTTATAACCATATCAGACGTGTGAAGCTGAGCATGGAGCAGATTGAGCATGAAATGAAAATTATTGCAGACAGCGGTATGGAGGAAATCCTGATACTTACAGGAGAAAGCCGTACTCAGAGTGATGTGGCCTACATTGGTGAAGCCTGTAAACTGGCCCGGAGATTTTTCCGCATGGTGGGACTGGAAATATATCCGGTAAATACAGACGAGTATCGGTATCTTCACCAATGTGGAGCAGACTATGTAACGGTGTTTCAGGAAACCTATCATGCAGATAAATACGAAACCATACATTTATATGGGCACAAGCGGGTGTGGCCATATCGTTTTGATGCGCAGGAACGAGCTCTCAGAGGCGGTATGCGGGGCGTGGGATTTTCTGCATTGCTGGGCCTTTCCGATTTTCGTACGGATGCACTTGCCAGTGCACTTCACGTGTATTATTTACAAAAAAAATACCCGCATGCAGAAATGTCACTATCCTGTCCCAGACTTCGCCCCATCATTAATAATGAGAAAATAAATCCTATGGATGTGGGTGAAAAGCAGCTTTGTCAGGTCATCTGTGCTTACCGCATTTTTCTGCCGTTTGTGGGAATTACTGTTTCTTCCCGTGAAAGTGAGGCTTTCCGCAATGGTATTGTAAAAATTGCAGCCACGAAAGTTTCTGCAGGAGTTTCAACAGGAATTGGCGATCACGAAAGCAAATACAGGGGAAAGGAGTCAGACGGAACACAAGGCGATGAGCAGTTTGAAATTAATGACAGTCGCAGCTTCAAAAAAATGTATGAGCACATTTCTAAGGAAGGCTTGCAGCCCGTTTTGAATGATTATCTCTATGTTTAATATTTATTGTGTTACCAGCCGGATTTTGTGTAAAGAAGATTTTCTGCATCGAATAGAAAAAATTGCTCTCAGCCATCCTGCCGGTATCATCCTTCGGGAAAAGGACTTATCAGAGGTACAATACAGGCAGCTTGCAAAACAGGTCATTCAAATTTGTACAAAGCACCAGATTCCATGTGTACTTCATAGTTTTGTTGATACTGCCATAGAGCTGAATGCGGAGGCGATACACCTTCCGCTTCCCAAAATGCGGGAAATGACCGATGTACAGAAGAGGCACTTTAAAATAATTGGTGTTTCCTGTCATTCGGCAGAGGAGGCCAAGGAAGCTGAGAGACTTGGCTGTACTTATATTATCGCCGGGCATATTTTTGCAACCGACTGCAAGAAGGGATTACCCGGGCGGGGTGTCCGCTTCCTGGAATGTATTTGCAAAAGTGTATCTATACCAGTTTATGCGATCGGAGGGATTGAATGTAATAATGCCCGTTCTGTCAGTAAAGCAGGAGCCAAAGGAGCCTGTATCATGAGTGGGTTTATGACATGCGATGATGTAAAGTCGTTTTTGATGAGCTTTGAAGAAATGGTGGATTAGAAGCCATGTTGGAATCGACCGTGACGTCAACCCTGGCATTTTCAACAACATTGTGCATTGCTAACCACAGTTGCAGACAGAATTGAGTTTGAAATAATAGCTCCTGAAGTGGTAACTAAAGGAGTTACATCTACTGTATATGTGCAACACTCTTCTGTATTAAAATCACTATCACATACAAAGAATGAAAATGTTCCGGTACTTACAAAATTTGAAATATTTAAAAAACTCCACTGTTGTCCAATAGGGATATTTTGAATCATATTGCTGCAATGCCTGTTAATCTGAAAGATTAAAAGTATAGAATCAGTTTGTGGCTCTATAAGAGTTATATTACATGCAAATTCAATCTTAATTATTTGATTGCATAAAGCAGAAATATTTAATGGCAGGTTTATAATAGTAATTTGTGTATTGGAAGCACCTACTGGTATTGTCACTGTTCCAGTTGATACACATTTTAAAGTAACTGAGCTTTGCATACAAAGTTCATTGTCATAATGAAAATGATTTGGAGATAGTAAACTCATACAAATAAACTCCTTTCAACATTTAACTTTCTCTGCATACACAGAATAATAATAGCTGTCTACATGCTGGAGATTACTTTATATTACTCAATAAAATGTTGAAATGTTCCATTAATCACTTTAAAATAACTTTTTATTTTGTCTTCTTCTTTGTTTTGCCGTTTTTCAAGAATTCGTGGTAAAAACTACATATACCCTTATTTATTCACCAGGACCTGCTTTTGTTTCTGGTTCGGTGGAAGCTTCTTCAGTTGAAGGTTTTTCAGAGCTGACGGGTTTCTTCGTTTCATCCATTATGTCTTCTTTGGTATCCGGAACTTTTGCTCCAGGTCCGATCAGACTTCCGTCTTCATTGGTAGGGGTTTTTCCACTCTCATGCTCTTTCGTTTCAGGTACTGTTGTTTCCTTAACCGTTTCTTTGGTCTCTTGTGTTGTTTCAGCAACAGCCTCTGTCGGTGCCTGAGTTGTCTCTGCCGGTGCATCAGAAGATTGTTTCTTCTTCTTTTTACTGTTTGAACCGCCTCCGGAAGGAGCGTTCTTACCTGGTTCTGTAATACCGCTTTCTTCTGAAATTGATGCACTGATCTTCTTTACAGCAGAAGACGGAGCATAATTCTCCTGGCCGTATAGAAACTGGTGCAGTTGCGCTACATTGCTCTCCAGCGTGGTTGGTATTACACAGTCCATTTTCCCAATCTTCATGGTAGTGCGTGAAAATGGGAAACCGGCAGTTTCGCCAATGTGATATTTGCTGATGCCTTTTCCAGCAGCAAGAATATCATTCATGCCCACACTGGTGGAAATCTGCGGAAAAACAGCTGCTATCAGGGTTTTTCTTGTGGAAAAATCTGCATTTTTGGCCTTTTCCATCGCAAGATTTACAACTTTTCTCTGACGCTCGGTACGGTTAAAATCAGTATCCATCAAACGCAGCCTTGCATAAGCAACTGCCTGTACACCATCTAAGTGATTCATTCCCGCATGCTTCAGCTGATGAGAACCAACTCCGGTGGAATTCACTGTTTCTGTGATAAAACCGTTTATGTAAGCAAATTCTGGTTCTGTGATTTCCAGATCAATTCCACCCAGTATATTAATGGCATCTGCAACAGACTTCCAGTTAAAGGTTGCATAATCATCGATATTCAAATCCAGATTTTCGTTCAGGGCTTCTAACGCCTGCTTGTGCCCGCCCTTAAAGTAAGCTTCATTTATTTTATGATAAGTTCCCTTGCTGTTGATTTTTAAGTAAGTATCACGGAATACGGATGCCAGCTTAATCTCACCAGTCTCCTTGTTAATATTGCATAGCATAACCACATCCGAAAGCGCGCCCTTCTCTAAGTTTCCATCTCTGGAATCCACACCGAAGACAGCAATGGTCCAATAGCCTTTCTGATGGGTCCGCTGATTAAAAAGAAGCAGGCCTGAAATCAGAAGCGCAGCAATGATAACCAGTTTGGCAACAATTTTGTGTTTCTTATGATGTCTTTTTTTCTTCTTGTGATTCGTACCGGTCTGTTGACCGCTGTATCTGACACGGGGATTTCTTCCGTCACCCGTACTGTAATACGTTCTGTCACCATGTGAAGCTTGTATATGGTCCTGTGTCTGACCACTTCCTTCAGTTGAATGTTGTCTGGGTTTTTCCCGCATTCTGCTGTTATGGTTTCTTTTTTTTCGAGCCCGCATACGGTCTAATTCATCCTCATTATCCATGACTCTGTCCTCAATCCTTTCCATGTCGTCTTAGACAACCCCACATATTTTATCAGAAAACCAACGCTTATTTCTTGCTTTTCTCTTAATTTTCTCAGTCAATCAATAATCTTTTTAAGATCAGATGGAACCTGAGATAGGGAAAGGATCTAATATTCAGAAAAAGGGATCAAATGAATATTAGCATAAAAAAGGGAATGAGGATTCAGATATGAACTCAGATGTGAATTCAGACGGTTATACATTTAGATGAATACTTAATTTCATAAGATATATTATCAGAATCAGATTTTTAACCTGTTGCTAAGGCTGCATCTGATAAGACCAGTGTTTCAATGGCTGCCGCTACCCCGTCCTCTTCATTGGATCTGGTGACCAGCCGGGCACTTTTCTTTATTATCTCTGATCCGTTATCCATAGCAACTGTATAGCCCAACGGCAGAATGAGCATGGATAAATCATTCTCACTGTCTCCCATCGCGAGAATCTCTCTGGGATGAATTTTAGTATTTATGGCATATTCAAGCAGTGCATTTCCTTTTTGTGCATTAAAATGTGTTATTTCAAGATTGGTAGCGGCAGAGGAAGCAATGGATAGTCCTTCTTCTTCTTTTTCCAGGCAGGAACGGATATGTGCCAGAACCTGAGGGTCTTCATGTACGACTGACATCTTGTAAATGTCGGTTTCAGAATGAAACAGATGCTCTTCAGATATAAACTGAAAGCGTTTCACAATGGTTTCAAAGGTATGTTCCTCGGAAACCATGGAAAGGAAAATTTTATTTTCAAAGCTTTCTTTAAATTCTTCCAGACTTGATGTTGTATAGCTTCCTTCATCAGTCATAAAATCATAAAGCACACAGAACGGCCGGCAGATGGTCAGAATTCTGCTAATCTGACTTTTTAACAATGTCTGCTTGCGTATTTGCTCCCCTTTGGTGTTAAAAACAGCTGCGCCATTCATACAGATGATATCACAGGATATGCCCGCCTCTTTTAAAGGTGCATAAGCATCAGCATAATTGCGTCCTGTACATACAACAAAATCAATATTTCTCCTGTTCAGAGCATGAACAGCAGCCTGGTTTTTTAAAGATATTTTTCCATAACGGTTTAAAAGTGTTCCATCCATATCGGAGGCTACTAATCGAATCATAAATTTTTATCCTTTCTCATCTACTATTCTTCTTGCAACGTCAGGATAATTGGTAATTATGGCTCCAATCCCCTTCCCTGCTAAGTATTCCATAAAAGCTTCATCATTTACAGTCCATACATGTAAAGGAATCTTCTTCTTTTTGGATTCCCTGATCAGTTTTTCGGACCGCAGATTGTTGACAGATGGATGAAGGGCATCCGCCCCGATCATCCTTGCATAAGTGACTACATGAATCCAGCCGTCAGAATATAAAATACCGGTTTTTGCTTCCGGATCCAGCTTTTTGATTTTTATTATGCTGGGATGGTGGAAAGAGGAATAGATCACCCTCTCCTCCATCTCCATTTTCTTAACCAGCTTTAATACTTTTTCTTCAATTCCTTTATATCGGTATATACCGGTTTTAAGCTCGATATTAACAGTTAAATCAGTGGGTTTTAACAGCTTAAGAACTTCTTTTAACTCTGGTATGACAGCAGCCGTATATTCCAGGTGTGTTTTATTACACGAAAACTGTTTTAGTTCAGTCATGGTAAAATCCTTTACATTGCCTGTACCATTGCAGGTACGGTCAATTCTTTCATCATGGATCACTGCAAGTTTTCCGTCTTTTGTCAGCTGCACATCTAACTCCACTCCGTCTGCATGCTGTCTTACTGCCAGTTCAAATGCTTCCAGTGTGTTTTCCGGCGCATATGCACAAGCTCCCCTGTGAGCCCAAACCTTTGTTTTCATCTGCTAATATCCTTTCTGGTACCATTTATTTATTTAAGAGATTATAATCGGCGATGGATTTATTTATGCTTTCTGCCATCTTCTTAACTGCATCCTCTGGTGTGCCATTGTTATTAATCATGTTTTCTATTTCTGTTTCCACCGTCTGTCTTGCTTCCGGAAATACACTTAACAGGGCGCCTGCGGACTGGGGGGTGGAATCATGAAGCTGATCAATGGCAGTCTGAAATTGAGGATACTTAGCAATGTTATCCTTAAATACAGGTTCCTCATGAGCTGCAGTGGTGATTGGGAAATAGCCCGTCTGGGAATTCCAGAATGCCTGGCTTTCCGGTGATACAAGGAATTTAACGAATTCCCATACCGCTTTCTGTTTACCGGCATCATTATTATTTAATGCCCACAAAGAGCCGCCGCCGATAGAAACGCCCCCCTTATCATCATCACTGATCTTAGGGAAATAAGCGGTTCCTACTTCAAATTTTCCATTTACATCATTTAAGATCTGCTTTAAGGATGCGGTTGAACCCAGTGTCATGGCAGATTTTCCGGAACTGAAATCTGCAAGTCCTGCATCTCCTCCTCTGCCGACGTTGGGAGCATATCCTTTGACTGATAATTCTTTCCATGCAGTCAGTGTTTTTACACCGGCCCCATTTTTATCAAAATCAACTGCTGTGGCCGCTGCTTCTCTTCCGTTTCCGTTATCTGCATAATGAGCCTGCTGTTTGCAGGTAAACTGCTCAAAAAACCAGCCATAAATACCCAGGGAAATCACCTCTCCGGCTCCGCCTTTTTTAACCAGATCATCTCCAACCCGTTCTATCCCGGGAAGGCTGTCGGGAACTTCTGTAATACCAGCCTTTTTAAACATGTCTTTGTTGTAGTAGAGAATGGGCGTAGAGGAGTTAAACGGCATGGAATACAGGGTACCATTCACCGTATAATATGCTGCAATATTGGGTTCTACCTGGGAAATGTCCCACTTATCCCCATCGATTAGCTGCTGCATGGGGACTACCCAGCCGGAATCTATCATAAACCTGGTTCCGATGTCGTAAATCTGAACGAGATCTGCTCCCATGTTACCGATCTGCGCACTTTTCAGCTTGTTAATGGCATCGTCATAGCTGCCCTGATACTGAGCCTCAACGGTGATTCCTGAAGTATTTTCCTTATTAAACTTTTTTACAAGCGCATCAATGGCTTCTCCATTGACACCTCCCATGGAGTGCCAGAATGTAATGGAAGTCTTTTGTGTATCTCCTTTTGTATCTGCGGCAACAGGAGCTGCGGTGGTTGTAACCTCTTCCTTTGTTTCAGATGCGGCGGTATTTCCGGATCCGGTCTGACTTGCACAGCCGGACAGCATTCCTGCAGCCATTAAAGCTGCCATACAAAAGGAAACTACTCTCTTTTTCATGTTTGTCCTCCAAATTTTATGTAATATTTATTCTGAACCAGGTCAGCCTTTTACGGCTCCTGAGAACATTCCTCTGATCAGCTGTTTCTGTCCTAAGATAAAGACAGAAATCGAAGGTACGATAATCATGACTACTCCCGCAATCATCATGGAAATCGACTGGGAGTCCACGCTGTCCAGCATACCGATCCCAATCTGAACCGTTCTCATTTTATCTGAACCTGTAACAAGAAGCGGCCACATATACATATTCCAGGCATTAATAAACGTATATACTGCCATGGCACCTATGGCAGATTTGGTAAGGGGTATCAGGATGCTGTAAATAAATCTTAAGTTAGAGCAGCCATCAATCCTGGCCGACTCATATAATGAAATGGGAAAAGATTTATAAAACTGCCGGAATAAAAAGATTCCCATAGCCGATGTAAGATAAGGAACAATTAAAACCTTATAGCTGTTAAGCCATTGAAACCCGCTTACCGTTAAGTAATTAGATATAATTGTTGCTTCTCCCGGTATCATCATGGTTGCCATTACTAGCATGAACAGCAGATTTTTACCTTTAAAATCCAGAAAGGAAAAGGAAAATGCAGCCAGGGAACAGGATAGGATCTGTCCTGCAGTGATACAGCCTGCTACTATAAATGAATTAACAATAAAACGGGTTAAAGGTATCTTAACCGTTGCCTGACGAAAATTATCAAGTGTGGGCGTTGCCGGTATTAAGTTCATACTCGTTGTAAACAGCTCACTGGAAGGCATTAATGCAATGCTGACTGCATATAAAAGCGGAAGCAGAAGAAACAGTGCCATAAGCAGATTCAGTCCGGTAAGGGCCAGCTTAGCGGCTCTGCGGCGAAACAAAGCTTTCTTTAACGCTTCTCTCTTAAGATTCTCAAGTTCTTCTCTGCCTGTATCTTTCATAGTCCTGGAAATAACAGATTCCATCAATAGTGTACTCCTTTCTTTTCCAAACGAAACATGCATAAAGTCAGTACCATAATAATGATAAACAGGATTACAGACTGAGCTGCCGCACTTCCAAAACGGTAATTGAAAAATGCATCCCGGTAAATGGAGTAAACAATTAAATTTGTGGATTCCCCAGGCCCCCCCATGGTCAATACCTTAACCTGGCCAAAGGACTGGAATGCCTGAATAATATTAACTACCAGGGTATAAAACAGAATCGGGCTTAATCCGGGCAAAGTCAGCTTAAAGAACTTCTGGAATGAATTTGCACCGTCTACCGATGCCCGTTCATAAATGGTTTCGTCAATATTGCTTAATCCGGCACTGAAATACAGGAAATTAATGCCGCTGTTCAGCCATGCAGTTAAAAGCGCCACGCATACCAGCGCATATCTTGGATCACTGATCCAGTTAATATGTAATCCCAGTATTTTATTAACAATTCCGATGGATGGATGAAGCATGATTTTAAATATCATGGCAGCGGAGCTTGAAGCTATTGCCATTGGAAGCGCATAGGCAGTACTGAATATCCGTATACCCGGAAATGACTGATTACACAATACAGCTGTTATAAGACCAAGAAGCATGCTTACGCTTACAACGATAATTACAAATACCGCTGTTACAAAAAGACTGTTAAAAAAAGATGGTGAGCTTAAAAGCTCAGAATAATTTCCTGCTCCTACAAACAGCTTTGCCTGCCCCATTTTATTGGTTTTATATAGACTTAAATAAATTGTTTTGAAAAATGGGAAAAATAAAAAAACTGCAAAAACTGCCATGGCTGGAGCGATATATGCATAAGGACTTAAATTTCTTGTAACGATTTTAAACTTCATAAGACTGCTCCTTAACGGTATAATATGTTTTCTTCTGTATCCATATCAAACAGTAGAATCCGGTTCATATCTGCAAAGATGGAAGCTTCTTTTCCTGCATCTGACGGGAAATCCGGTTTCAGTCTTGCGCAGACCGGATTCCTGCCTATTTTCCCATGTAGAAGGATTTCTGATCCCAGAACTTCCTTTATCTCAATGTTCAGCTTAAGTTCCTGTTCCTTAGGTCCGGTTTCGTGCAAATCTTCCGGACGGATTCCAAGGTATACTCTTCTGCCCAGATAATCTCCATCAATGAGCCGTTTTGCACATTCTTCATTTACAAACAGTCTGTTTTTGGAAAATTCCACACAGATCCGGTCTTCTCTCCTCTCCACCCAGACGGGTATGAAATTCATGGAAGGAGAGCCGATAAAACCCGCCACAAACTTATTTACCGGATTTTCATAGAGAACTTTGGGTTCGGCCGCCTGTAAAATCACTCCGGAATTCATGACCACAATTCTGGTACCCAGTGTCATCGCCTCCACCTGGTCATGAGTTACGTAAATAATGGTTGCCCCCAGTTCTTTGTGTATCTTGGATAATTCTACCCGCATCTGTGTCCTCAGCTTCGCATCCAGATTGGACAGCGGCTCATCCATTAAATAAGCTTTTGGCTCACGGACAATGGCACTGCCGATTGCAACTCTCTGCTTTTGTCCTCCGGATAAAGCGTGGGGTTTCCGGTCCAGTAAGTGGCTGATGCACAAAACATCTGCCGCTTTTTTCACTCGTTTATCAATTTCTGTTTTCATAACATTTCGTACTCTTAAGCTAAATGCCATATTCTCATAAACAGTCAGGTGGGGATAAAGAGCATAGGACTGAAATACCATGGATAAATCCCTTTTCTGTGGAACAGTCAGATTCATCAGTGTTCCGTCTATCCATAACTCCCCGGAAGATATCTCTTCAAGACCTGCAATCATCCGCAGAGTGGTGGATTTTCCGCAGCCTGAGGGACCTACCAGGATCAAAAACTCGTGATCTTTTATATCCAGATTAAAATCTTTCACTGCAACCTGGCCATTTTTAAATGTTTTGCAAACATTTACCAAAGATAGACTTGCCATATAATACCGCTTCCTTTCTCATATCCTGACTCTATTTTAGAGAATGGATGTAAAATGAAAAAGAATCTTTTAGTAAAATGGATGTAAATCATGGTATTGACGCACAAGGAAAGAAAAGTTATAATAAACTAAATTTATGAAGGAGGCATAAATACAAATAGCAAAGCTAAGCGCCATGCACCTGAGGATACGATCGTGATCGTTTTCTTAAGAAAACGGTATCCAGGGTTAACGAGGTGAAGGGTGATCGAATTTTCGGCGGATGCCCTTCCATGCCAGCCGGGCGTGTATCCAGTGTGAAATATGCAGGTAACTGCAAAACAACCACACTGGAACCGGTACATGCAAGAGAAAACCAGGTAGACAATATGCTGTCCGTTTTACAAACGATAGAAGACAGCTTGTTTTTGTGTGCATATTTTACAAAATCAGAACAGAAAATTATAAAACCAAAATTAAGGAGATTTTATTATGTGTGGAATCATTGGATATACCGGACCTTTAGACTCAAAGAAAATACTGCTGGAAGGACTCTCCCAGCTGGAATACCGCGGATACGACAGTGCAGGAATTGCTCTGTGCATGGAGAATTCCAGAATCCACTTAGTCCGTCATACTGGGAAAGTTTCTAATTTAAAAAAGGGCTGTGAGGAAATAAACCAGGTATCCCACTGCGGACTGGGACACACCAGATGGGCAACTCACGGCGGTGTCACTACGGAAAATACTCACCCCCACAGAGCAGGACGTGTCATTCTGGTTCACAATGGCATTATTGAAAACTACCATCAGCTTACCACTGATTTTCATCTGGAAGGAAAGCTGCTTTCTGAAACAGACAGTGAAGTGGCTGCCTGGGTCCTTGAAAGTCTATATGACGGAGATCCTGCAAAAGCCATTGCAGAGCTGGTCACACATTTAAAGGGATCTTACAGCTTCTGTATGATGTTTGAAGATCACCCGGGTGAAATCTATGCGATCCGGAATGTAAGTCCTCTTGTAGCTGCATATACCCACTCAGGTTCGTTTGTAGCATCGGATTTAACAGCACTGATTCCTTATACCAGACAATATTTTGTAGTTCCGGAAGACCACATCTTAAGACTAACCTCCTATAAGGTCCATTTATATGGCTTGGATTTGAAGGAGTATGAACCGGAAATTCTGGAAGTGAACTGGAATATGGATGCTGCCATGAAGAACGGATTTCCGCATTTTATGCTGAAAGAGATTCATGAACAGCCGGACGCTTTAAAAAACACCATTTTACCCCGACTTGCAAAAGGCCTGCCTGATTTTACCGATGATCAGATACCCGACTTCGTATTTGAGGACTGTGACCAGGTTCAGATTGTTGCCTGCGGCACCGCTATGCATGCAGGAATGGCGGCAAGAGCCTTAATGGAACCTCTTCTTCGTATTCCGGTCACTGTTTCCATCGCATCAGAATTCCGGTATGAAGATCCCCTGGTAAATGACAAGACCCTGGTTATTATAATCTCCCAGTCCGGTGAGACCATCGATACCCTGGCTGCACTTCGTCTGGCAAAAAGCTATGGCGCTAAGACACTTTCCGTTGTCAATGTAAAGGGCTCTACCATAGCCAGAGAAAGCGATTATGTACTCTATACCCATGCAGGACCTGAGATCGCAGTAGCCAGTACCAAAGCTTACTCTGTCCAGCTGGCTGCTCTCTATATGGTTTGCTGCCGTATGGCCCTTGTAAGAGGGAAATACAGCGTAGAGGAAGCGGAAGATTTCGTGAAAAAGCTCCTTGATTCTATTCCTGCCATGGAAGCCATGATAGAAAAAAAGGATACGGTGAAATCGCTGGTTACACATTTGATCAATAAACCGGATGCATTTTTCATTGGCCGGGGACTTGATTACGCCTTTTCTCTTGAGGGTGCATTAAAGCTGAAAGAAATTTCTTATATTCATGCGGAAGCCTACGCAGCCGGAGAATTAAAGCATGGAACAATCGCCCTTATCACACAGGATATACCGGTGATTGCCATAGCCACTCAGGAAAATGTTTTTTCAAAGACTATTTCCAATATCAGGGAAGTAAAGGCAAGGGGTGCATTTGTAATTCTTCTTACAAAGGAAAGTATAAATGTTGAGCCCGGCATTGCGGATATCCAGATTAATATTCCTGATATCGGAGACCGTTTCACAGTATTTCCGATTGCTGTGGTTTTACAGCTAATCGCTTATTATGCATCGGTGGGAAAGAATTTAGATGTGGATCAGCCGAGGAATCTGGCCAAATCTGTGACTGTAGAATAGTCGGAATCATAGACAGGCGTATTGTTCTAAATGGACGATACGCCTGTCTATTTATAAAGGAACGGTTAGGCTGGGATTTTCACTATCTGGGAAAATTCCAGCCTTCTCTCTTACTTTTCTCTTATTTTCTATTTAAAAGATCACTCAGAAAGGATTCTCCATTCTGCGGTTTCATTGTATTAAAATAATCACAGACAGAAGCACCTGCGTCTGAAAGGCTTTTTCTTTGCCCAATATTTCTGCCTGTTATACCCTTTTTATAAACCAGAAGAGGAACACATTCTCTTGTATGACTGCTGTGACCGATATCAGGGTCATTTCCGTGGTCAGCCATCACTGCCAGAATATCTTCCGAAGTCAGCTCGGGAAGTAATTCGGCAATTCCCGTGTCAGCGATTTCCAAAATTTCTTTATAAATTCTGGAAGACTGAGAATGTCCGGCCAGATCTGTTTCCTGTACATTGGTGCAGATAAATCCATAATTTATTAATTTCGTCTCACGAATTGTTAAATCCATAACTTCTTTTGTGGGTACGCAGGAAATACTTAATCCCGTGTCGTTTGCAACAATGTCTGCCACCTTACCAATGAGTGTGCAGGAATATCCCGCTTTTGTCAAGATTGTAGGCACTTGTACATTCTGATCCACTCCATATCCCAAATGTCTGCATTGATATCCATGTTCGTAGGATTTTGATTTAACAGAGGAGATTCCGATAAAGCGATCCTGCTTCACTTCTTCTGCATTCCATAGATCCTCCATTGTGTTTCCGCTCCCTCCAAATACAATGACACGGCCGACTAAGGCAATCTCCCTCACCTTTTGGGCGATCGCATACTCTCTCTCAAAAGAAATAAAATCCAAAGGAGCAGTTACATTGTAGCACATGCCAGGATCCGCTTCCAGATTGTCTGCAACCGTTACGTAATGATCGACGAGAAGGTAACGCAGTCCCTGCTTCTCAATAATCTGAACATCATGCCCGTTTGTCTCCAGATGATACTTTATTTCATCCACTTTCTCCTGGAATGGATGAATCATTGGTTCTTTTGGAAGTGTCCCCATAATTTCCTGATGCCCCATAAACGTGTCCGCTCCGAAATGCATGAGCTGGCAGCTTCCGAAATTTGCTTCTGAAGAGAATTTCATGGAAGCACTTTCCTCCCCATAAGCATTCATCAGTCCTAGCCGTTCAAGAGTCGGTAGCTTTAAATCCGGGTAATCCTTTAAGATGCTTTTTAAAGTATTGGCCCTCTCATCCCCCGGGCGGACCTTGACTGCATCCGCCATGGCTCCAATGCCAAATCCATCTAAAACAATGATAATAAACCTTTTTTTCATTTTTCTGCCCCCATGCTATTATAAATCCCAGCAATATACGGCTTTTTCTCCTTTAATCCTTCTACCAGCACAACATCAGATCTGGTAACAAATATCTGGAAGCGGAAAGCCATCACAACAGTATCGCCCACTGCGCACTCCTTTTCCAAGCCAATATAATAATCAATACTCTCATCAGATGGAGGTATTACACCTAATTCATCCGATTTTTCTAATGATATGCCAACCAGTGCTTTCATCAGATGAGAGCGCCTATAATAACCTCCTCCATAACAATAAGCCTGGCCCTTGAAATTGTGGGATACTTCACTTACGTATGTTACACACGGAATCTCCGGCATCATCTTTACTGCATGCATTGGCGTTGTTCCCGAAAGCCCATGACCTGGTTCTCCGCAGTTCCCGCCCTGCTCCTTTATTTTGTTCAAAGCATGGATACAGGTCCCTGATGGGGTGTCAATAATACTGCAGTTAATTCCGTTCCTGCCAAGGATTTTCACGGCTTGTTTTACTGTGTTCATGTTCTCGGTGGCCATCAGATCATCGGCAGCTTCATCAAATAGAAAACAGGGAAAAGAAGTTACACCTGCAATATTAACGCAGGGGTACATAATTTTTATCCGTGCTGTCAGCGCTCCTAATATTCCCAGATGAAATCCTGCCGTCTGACCGGAGTATATCATATCAGAATCATTGTAAACGCGTAAAATCACATCCTGAATGAATCCCATTTTCTTAGCTGCCTGATGTATCCGGCTGATTTTTTCTTCCGAATACACAGTGATCATCTTAGGGTGGTAAGCCACAAACTCTTCAATCTGGGAGTCGGGTATTTGTACCAGATGACCAATATTAGCTATGGGAATCCTATGCTTCATCATGATTCTGGCTTCCCTATAATCAACTGCAACTGCTCCTTCAAATCCCAGTTCTACCAGTTTGCCTGCAAGATACGGATTCCTGCCGATCTGCTTAAGCATAAAAAACAGCCGGATCCCCATTCTTTTGGCTTCCTTAAGCATCAGAGATGCATTTTCCAGAAATGTATCCACATCTATCACATAGGAATCCGGCTCTATGAGTCCGCTTTGATGCATTTGAAAGGAAGTCTCAATTAATTCCCTGTTCCGTTTCACTGTCTGTGCTAAAAACATCTATATCACTCTTTCTGCAGCTTCTTTTAATATACGTAAAATGGTATCAGCTCCTGAACGCATGGGATTAATACGAATCATGCGTTTCTTAAGTGCCGGATCTGCACTTTGAAATGTTCCTGATATCCGGTAAAACATCGGTACGATCTCATATTTTGACTCAGCTCCCACTGGATTAGGCGCTGCTCCTAATTTTTCTGCTTCCTTAAGAACCTTCTCAGCGATGTCTTCTTTAAATTCCACCAGGAGAACCTTTGACTGTGCATTTGCAAGAAATGCCTGTTTCACGCAAGGTATCTCTCCCGAATTCAGCCGTTTTACGCATTCATCGTTTACCTCCGCCTGTATGGCAAGTGCCACCGGCGCATATGCAAAGCCACGAAGTACATCAAGTGCCTCATGTCCCTGCACCTGCATACCTCCGGAATAATTTTCCCTCACCAGCTTTTGAATATAGACTGCTTTTCCAACAATTACGCCCACACCTTCCGGTCCCAGAAGTTTAAAAGCTGAAAAGCACGAAAGATCAGCCCCGCACTGAATTCCTATACGGCTGACTTTCATTACAGCATAATTGTCATCAGTGAGTACAGGTAGTCTGCTGTTTTCCTTAAGTGTTTTCACCACCTGAACCATATCATAAGCATCCTCCGGTTTCTGCCTGGTATACTGAATAAGTGCGCCTTTTATGTCCGTGTTGTCGGTCAGCACCCGTTTTACCCCACTTAAGTCATTATAGTCTGCCTCTACCCCGGAAATGTTCATCATTTCCATGGAAACTGCGGTAGTATTGTAGACAGGCGCTTTATGGACCAGTATTTTTTCACCTGGTTTTAGCATACTGTGAAGTCCGAGACGGATAGCGCCGGTTCCTGCCCCTCTCACCAGAATGCAGGCTTCAGCATCAAAAATATCTGCAATTACCTGTTCTGCTTTCTGTGTGATGACAGGTTTATTGAAACCAGGAATTACCCCTAAATCTCCCCGGGTTAATATCTCATGACCTTCAAATCTCTTCGTAATGTAATCTATAATTTTAAATTGCAGACTGGCTGCTTCCTGCACTGATAAGCTGTTAAGTGGACTGGTATTCATTTTTGCCTCCTATTCAAGTATCCTGTTTGGATTATCTGTCATTAACAGCTCAATCTGCTCCTCAGACAACCCATATTCCAGAAGCATGGGGAGAAATGTTTCAAACAGATAAGCATAACCAGGTCCTCCCCACTTCCTTAGATGTGACTTTCTGGTAATATCCATGGACAACACTACCTGTTCAAGATATCCTTCTTCAGCAATTCGTTTCAGCGTTCCGGCACGAAACGAATCCGGACAGTAATTATTTTTTCCTACCGTATCAAACCCGATATTTACCCCTTCTTTTAATACCGAAAGAATATAATCCTCATTTTGGGAAAGATCTAAATGTCCGATAATGATTTTCTCCGGCTTTACTCCTTCGGATTTTAAATATTTTGCCTGCTCCAAAGCCATGGTTCCAAGGGTTGTATGGGTAGTAACAACCGCACCGGTTTGCACGGCTGCAAGAGCCATGGAATCGAAAACCTTTTTTTCCATTTCCGTAAAGGTATCCTTACTGGTGCCGAATTCTCCAATAACACTTGCCTTAATTCCTGTATTTTCAATCCCTTCCAGGATTTCTTTTATAGCAAGTTCCGCCAGTTTTCTTACAGACATGTTATATACAAACTCAGGAAGAAACGGTTCCTTATAAAATCCAGTTGCTGAAAGAATCTGAATTCCGGTCTTCTTTCCCATGCGAAGACAGTACTGAGCATCTCGTCCCATGCCGATATTTGTCACATCCAGAATTCGCCTCACCCCAAGCTCATACAGGCGGCAGAGTTCTTGTTCTGTCTCTTCAAAACAATCCAGACGGCAGTCTCCATCGTTCTTGATCCCGGATAAATCTATAGTGATGTGTTCATGCATCATGGTATATCCTTTTTTCATATTATCCTCCTGATTTTACAACTAAAAATACATATCAAAATTCATGAAATATCGTTGAATTAAAGCGGAAGGCTCAGTCTGAAATAATCTTGCTTTCCTTAACATAAAAGCAATGTCCTCCTGTCTGCTCTCACAGATAAGAACTTTACAGCGGCCGAGTCCTTTTGCCGGAACAGTCAGTGCCGATTTTCCGCTCATATTAACAACACGCATCAGCCCTTTTCCAGACCGGGCCTGACAGCTGGCAGTATCTTTATCAAAATGACCACATATGCTGTCACCAGGTGCATTTACGTCCACCGGTCCTTCCGCGGAAATAACGACAGTGCCGGATTTCACTGTATTCTTCAAATATTTAATCAAGAGCTCCCGGCTCCCATAAATGTCCGGCAGGTTATCAAATTGCTGCACCTCAATGATTCTATAATTATTTTCATGGGGTTTAAACTCTAATAAGTCATATCCAAACATGGGACTTAATAATTTTTCCATAGTATCGAGGTCCCTGGTAATTGCGCCGACAGCAGGTTGAAATCCAATCCCATCTGTTGAAATCCTATGATACTGATTCATTTTCTCCTGTTCTATCATGGGGGAAATAAAACCATAAAGGTTGAGAGCGGCGGCTGGAGCCAGCACACTGCCCCCGCCATCCGTTCCGATGCCTGCATCATTAATTCCATAGAATACATTTAAGGCAGTGCCGCTGCTGGATCCGGTCATCCAGTTGCCAGTGATGGGATTAACAAGCTGTAAGTCAACTGCTCTTCCTCCTAAAGCCATTTTATCCGTTGTGTGAATAAGAAAACCGTTCTTCTCCAGCCGTTCTTTTAGTTCTGCTGGTATAGCATCTGTATTCTTAATTCCTGTGTACCAGACGGTACCCTGTTTTTCTAAAAATGAAGATACCCTGTCAATAATGCCTGGCTTCACAGAAACAACGGTATGATAGGGGTCTTTCAGTGCAAGAAATGTCTTTTTTGCATAACTCTCAATCGTTTCCATTTGGTATCCCCTGCTATTTCGCAACAGGAACTGCGATGATTCCGATCATGAGAAACAGATTCATCAGTACACCAAATACAATACATGCCACCGGCCCTACTGCAAGGTCCACAATTGGCTTCTTTGCTTTCTTATTTAACAGAAAGGCTCCAATTACAAACAGTGCTCCAATTCCGGTGTATCCAGAGGCAGAAACAGACATCTTTTCAGCTGCCACGATTCCTCCTGCCAGCAGCGAAATCTCGAGAACCTTATTCATGGAAGTTCTTACATATTCACCCATGTCTTTAACACCAGGAAAACGATCCATGCCTTTTGCAAATATATTAATCAGATAAATTTCAGCAACCATAACTGCAAAGCCAAGAATAAAGGCAACAAGAGGATTCCCATGGAAGAGCAATCCAACTACAAAAACAAATGTACAACCTGCCACACCGTATACTCCGGTAACAATGGCAGTGGTAAATACAAGGGGAATAAAGCCAATTGCTCTTGCAAGTGCAGTTAAACCGGCGTTGCTATACTCTTGTTTTGCCAACAGTGCTAATGAAGCCGGATCACCTGCTACGATGGAAAGACTGGTACCTGCCGCAAGAAGTCCACCCATAATTGCAAGCATCAGCCATTTCTTGCGAATGCGGAGAATATTGCCTTCAAATCCCTGAGTAAGGACCTCATTTGTATTCTCTGTTCCTTTGCGCTGCGCGGCATAAACAATCATCAGTATCATTCCTGCCAGCATAGCCATGCCTTCTGCGTTTAAGGTTACCTTACCTGCCCCAAGAGCGAAAACGCCAAATTTCTTAATCAGATAATAAACCAGGATCGTGACACCTCCAGCCGCAATTCCTTTCTTAAAACCATGCTGATAAGCAATACCAACCGCTGGAAATATGGCAAATGCTACTGTTATGTAACCAGATACACTTCCTAAATCACTTGTAAAGTTATACGGCAGATAACCAAACAGTTTTACTATAAATTCAAGTCCTGCCAGAATCGCAGCACCATATACGGCTCCGATTGCAGCAGACAGTATCATTCCGTTTCTGCTGTTATTACAAAAGGAACCGATCATATCTGTTGTCAGAAGTAAACAGTGAATCAGTATAATACTTGCTGCTATGGAGGTGGGAATACCAAAGCCGATCACCAATCCAAAGCTGATGGCAAAGCTCATGGCAGCTAATTCCTTCCGGCTGATCTCCCCGTTAAAATACTGGCCTGCAATTGGACGAAAGCCATCATTAAATACTGCGATTCCCTGGTTGGAAAGAACGGAAGCCAACGCTCCTATTAATGTAATGACAATATATTTCATATTTTTATACCCCCTCTTTCTCACAAATCGCCTTTAACAGGACAGGAAGAACTTCTTCTTTATGCTGCGCTGTAAAGCCAAAAGCCTTTTTCCCTTTATTAACCTCTTCTCTTATAAACTCCCCGCTTTTAATCTGACCCGGCATGGAAATAGTGGAGCAGGCTTTAGAACCCAGCAGCGCCAGAGCCATTGCAAGTGCTCCACCACCTCCTGTATTACAAGCCCCTACATAATAATCGTATTTTCCTTCCTTAATTCCCATCGCCCCATCAAGATCCCCCTTGATCTCAATTTCAGCTTTTCCGTTCATCAGCCGGCTCACAAGCCTGGCGATTTCTTCCTTGTCAATCTGGCCCCCAACCACAATTTTCATTTTGCTGCCTCCTTTTTTCTCCTTTATATATAAATGCACTTTTGCATTAATACCCCTTAATATGTAAGTAAATTACACAAATGGACGGTTAAAAAATCCTTTTCTGATTGCGGGAACTGAATATCTGTTTCCTGTAGAAGTTCATCACTAAGTGCCTGTGCCTGTTTATAAACAGGTTCACCCATAACACTTTTAAGAACCACCGGGTCCAAAGGTATTTCATTCTCTCCATCCAATAGTCTCTGTCCTGCCATAGCCAGATGTGTAATGAACATCACCGCTTTCGTTTCTTCTAAATCAGGTATTTCCGACAGTATAAGCATGACAGCTTTTTTTGATAAATTGCCAGCTTCCTTACAAATTACATGATTTTCTTCCAGAATGTTTATACGCTCCATTAAAAGTTTATTTAAATCCATAATTTTCTCCCCCAAAAGGTCTAATATACATTATTTTGTACATTGTCAAACGAAAAACCCAATTAAAAATAGGGTTCTCTTTTCTTTTCTCTTACATCATTTATAATAGTCATTACCTGTACTGCATTAATATATTTCATCAGCATTGCTTTTAAACAATTTTCTTCTTTTCCAGTTACCAGAACAGCCGTCGAAAACAGGTTATTATAATCGGAATCATCTAAAAATACCACCTTGAAAGAGTCATGCTTATTTTCCAGTATATCATCATAATTCCAGACTCCGGCATCAATGATTCCTTCTTTTAACGCAGTTACAGTCTGTTGTGTTCTGATCGGAACCAGGACTACGTCCCGGCCATGAATGATATTTCTTGTGATACAGCTCTGGTCAAGGGAATTGCTGTCATAAGCCACCCTCATCCCATCCTGAATGCAGTCAAATCTGGAATCAGCCAATAGCAGAACATGTCTGGAAAGAAAGCTTCCAGGACCAAAATTCATTGCTATTTCTATCTGCTTTCCTTCTTTTACGGATTGTTCTGCAGCAAACTGGGAGCATATTGCAAAATGATAAGTTCCGGATTCTACCAGCTCTATACGTCCTACTGCGCCTCTTGCATATGCCATGTTAAAGTTCAAAGAAGAAAATTGTTCATACATGGCAGTAGCCAATCCTTCATATGTCAATGAATACGGCAACGGCATAATGCCAAGAATTCCCCTGGGCATACAATGCTCCTGTAGTTTCTTATTATTCAGGGACATGATATAAGTCCCCTGGTGTCCGTGGTTTTCCAAAACCACCGCATTGCTCTCCTTTAAACAGGCAAAAGCATTCTGTATGGTTCCCCGGGAAACTCCAAATTTTTCCTGATACTCTGATATAGGAAGAAGCCTGTCTCCTGCATTCCTTGACATTAAGTCAAGGGCCAGCATGCTCTTGGCTACTCCTGTCTTCTGATATAGATTTCCATACACCAGGTTCTTTTCTGTCATTTCATCACGCTCTCATCAATTTACATTTTTTTGTATATTGAAACAATACCACAATTAGCATATAATGTCAACGGACATTCCCTTTTATTAAAGAAATGTCCGTTGCATCAACCAACTATTATTTTTTTTCCTGCAATTTCACATCAATATACTTGAGTATAATATCGACTGCTCCGTCTGCTCCAACCCGGCTGCGGTTGATGCATAAATCATAACTTCTTACATCTCCCCACTTTTTATTGGAATAGTAGTTATAATAGCTGGAACGCTTTTTATCTGTTTTGACCATGACTTCCTTGGCCTTTGCATCGTCAATCTGATACAGTTCTTTTAATGACTGGATCTTATCCTTATCATCTGCAGTAATAAATACCGAAACAAGATTAGGATTATCTGCCAGTGCGTAATCCGCACATCTTCCTACAATGACACAGGACTCATCCTCAGCCAGTTTCTTAATTGTATCAAACTGTGCCAGAAAAATCTTGTGATTAATGGGCATATCCATATAACCGGAACTTGATATTCCTACATTATATGTATCCATAACAAGAGAATATAAAAAGCTGTTGGTTGGCTTTTCATCATGACTTTGAAATAACTCCTCACATAAACCACTGTTTTTCGCAGCCAGAGCCAGTAATTCTTTATCATAGCACTTGATACCAAGCGCTTTTGCCAGCTTCTCACCAATGATCTTACCAGAACTTCCGCATTGTCTTCCAATTGCTATCACTAAGTTTTCACTCATATCGATCACTCCTTCCAATTCTCTTATACTACTATTATACAACTTAATTTCTGAAAAATCCATATTTTATTCTATATTTAACAGTTATTTATGTCCGGATTTTTTATCATTTCCATTCTGTGCACAAAAAAGCCACCTGGATCAGGTGGCGCGTAATTTTCTCAGTAAATCTTCAAAATAATCCGGTAAAGGTGCATGAAATTCCATATATTCTCCTGTAGCGGGGTGAGTAATACCCAATACTCCTGCATGCAGAGTCTGCCCTGTCAGCTTGTAAGGACTCTTTTGAGGACCATAAACGAAATCTCCTAAAAGCGGATGACCAATGCTGGCCATATGAACGCGGATCTGGTGTGTCCGCCCCGTCTCCAACTGGCATTCCACATAGGTAAACTGCTTAAAACGCTCTAAAACGCGGAAATGAGTAATTGCTTCTCTTCCATTCTTTTCATTCACACTCATCTTCTTCCGGTCTATGGGATGGCGGCCGATTGGTGCATTGACCGTGCCTTCCTCTTCTTTCAGGACTCCATGTACAATTGCGTAATATTTTCTCGTAATCGAATGGTCTTTCAGCTGCCGGGCAATTGCATTATGGGAGTTATCATTTTTGCATACAATTAATACACCTGTGGTATCCATATCAATGCGGTGAACTATGCCTGGACGCATAACCCCGTTTATTCCTGATAAATCATCACGGCAATGGGCCATCAAAGCATTCACCAGTGTGCCGCTGTAATGGCCTGCGGCCGGGTGTACCACCATGCCTTTGGGCTTATTAATAAGAATAATATCCTTATCCTCATATATAATATCCAGATCCATCTCTTCCGGTTCAATCTCAGGCTCAACTGCATCAGGAACCGTTAAGTGTATCCTGTCTCCGGTGCAGACTTTATAATTACTCTTTACAGGTTTTTCACCTACCAGAACCATCTCATCCTTTAGAAGCTTTTGTAAATAGGACCTGGAGATCTCCTGGTTACGATCACTTAAATATTTGTCTATGCGGATTCCTGATTCGCCTGTTTCCACAAAATATTCCTGATTCAAGCCTGTTCCCCCTTCTTTTTTAAAGACAGGCATTGTAAGTCTTCTTCCTTATAGTAAAACAAAAATAAGAGCAGAAAAAAGAACATGGAAACAGTAACATAACAGTCAGCTACATTAAATATAGGAAAGTCAATTAATTTAAAATATAAAAAGTCCACCACGTAGCCTCTTGTGAACCGGTCTATCATATTACCCACTGCACCTGCTGATAAAAACATGGCAATTAAATGTAACGGCAGATATTTCTTGGTCGCTGGCATCCGGCTGACGCAAAAAACGGCACATACTAATACCAATACAGCAATCAGCAGGAAAAAGTACTGCTTTCCCTGCAGCATACCGAAAGCCGCCCCACGGTTTTCCGAATAATATAATTCAAATACGCCGTTCCATACGGAATAGGGCTTCTGCCCCATTAAATGTCTGACTGCAAGTAATTTCGTCCATTGGTCCAATCCTATGGCACAAAAGAAGCCGATAAACATTCCAATGATTAAATTTGTTTTTTGTTTCATGAATTCTCCTTAAGCTAAAATCCGGGCAAGCCCTTCTGTCATTTCTTCTTCGGTAACTGTTTTATCAACAAAGGCTTTGCCGATCTCCTCCAATAAGACAAAGCGGATAGTTCCCGAATCCATTTTTTTATCACTCTTCGTAGTTTTTACTATTTCAAACGAAGATAAACCAGTTACTGTAACTGGCATATGGTAACGTTCCATCACTTCTAAAAGTACAGGAATCTGGTCTTCGTGGATATATCCCCTTTTCACAGAGATTTCCATAGCAGCAATGCAGCCAAGGCCAACGCAATGTCCATGCAGGAGACTGAAATCTGACAGCTTCTCAATGGCATGTCCCAATGTATGTCCCAGATTTAAAAGCGCACGTTCTCCCTGCTCGGTGGGATCCTTTTCCACCACATCACGTTTAATCCGGTTGCTGGCTATAACCATCTCGCTTAATATATCCAGGTTACGGTTTTGTATTTCACTGCCATGATCGGACAGCCACTGATAATAGGAAGCATCCCGAATCAGACCGTGCTTAATAACCTCTCCCATGCCGGAAGAAAACTGCTCCTCTGATAATGTTTTTAAGGAAGCAATGTTGGTATAGACCAGCTTTGGCATGTGAAACGCACCGACCATGTTTTTATAGGCGTCAAAATCAACACCTGTTTTTCCCCCGATGCTTGAATCCACCTGTGAAAGGAGAGTGGTTGGCACCTGAATAAAGGAAATTCCCCTCAGATAAGTAGCTGCTGCATATCCGCAAAGATCACCCACAACCCCTCCGCCTAAAGCCAGCAGATAATCGTGTCTGTCAAACTGTTTAACAATGAGAGTCTCATATAAATCCCGCACTGTATCCAGATTTTTATGCTCTTCTCCTGCATGGAAAATATAGTGTTCTGTTTTATAAAAGCAACCGGAAATAATCTGTTCAACCTCATTCAGATAAAGAGGAGCTACGTTCGTATCTGTGACGATACAGACTTTACGCTCCCCTAAGTTCATTTTATTCAGTTCTTCCTTTAAACCTTCAAACGAAGCTTCCATCACTATGTCATAAATAAAGGTACCATCCAAATGTACCGCCATTCTGCTTCCCATGCTGCTTTTCCTCCACTTCGTCTTATCATTATCCTCTATTATGGTACACCCTTCGGGCACCCCTTTATGTCCAAAAAGCGTGGACAATAATATGGAAGAAAGCAAACAATTTTCCCTGCACTTCTTTTTATAACTGATTGTTACAAAAAAGAAGCTGCTGATATGGAAAAATGCCTGCTTGTCCCATTAAGAGAAACCATTATTTCTATGAAAAACCTGTTAAAGTCGTAGATTCATACCGCCCATATCCAGACTTCCGCTGTTTAGTAAATCCTGAAAATCACCGGAAAGCTCAACAGACTCCGGCGTTGCTATAAATATATAATTTGATATTTTCTGCAAATTACCATTCATGGAATAAGTAGCACCGGATGTAAAATCTATGATTCTCTGAGCTACCTCAGTATGAATTCCTTCCATATTAAGTACAACTGCCTTACCGGCAAGCATATGATCGCAAATTTCCTTCGCATCTTCAATAGAGGTAGGCTTAACCATGGAAACCTCCATTGTACGAGACTGCTTCATGGGAACTACCTTGGGAGAGCGTGATAAGAAACGGGGCTTTTGTTCATACTCCTCTTCCTCGTAGTAATCATCTTCTGTCTTTTTGGAAAAGAGGGGTTTCTTCGCATGTTTATCGCTATCATCTTCATAGTCGTCATCTAAATAGTAATCGTCTTCATCATCTGTATCATTCAAGCGCATGCTATCCATCAATTTGCCTAAAATGCTCATACTTCATTCTCTCCAATCTTATATCTTGTACCAAAAATTCCGGTACCGACTCTTACCAGAGTAGCTCC
>JAEWPQ010000041.1 GCA_023460575.1 Bacillota bacterium | reverse complement strand
AAGAGATGTATAATTATGAAAATCCTGAAGGGAAAGGCAGAATGCTCATGAATGGAGAGCGCTGAGCCGATACAAAATAGAGAATGCAAAGGAGCGATGACGATGATTAAAGCAGGAATTATTGGATCAACTGGATATGCGGGTGGTGAGCTGGCAAGACTTTTACTCCAGAGAGATGACGTGGAGATTAAATGGTACGGGTCGAAAAGCTATGTGGACCAGAAATACGCTTCCATTTATCAGAATATGTTTGAAATCGTCAGCGATTCCTGCATGGATGATAATATAGAAGCATTAGCGGAGATGGTGGACGTGATTTTCACAGCAACACCTCAGGGCTTTCTGGCATCTGTTTTAAATGACCGTATTTTATCACAGACCAAAGTAATTGATTTAAGTGCAGATTTCCGGATACAGGATGTGAATATCTATGAAGAATGGTATCAGATCCAGCATAAATCTCCTCAATATATAAAGGAAGCGGTGTACGGACTTCCGGAAATCAACAGGGAAAAGATTAAAAATGCAAGGCTGATAGCAAATCCGGGATGTTATCCCACCTGTTCTGAGCTTTCCATTTATCCGCTGGTAAAAGAAGGTCTGATTGATCCTGATACAATTATCATCGATGCAAAGTCAGGAACGTCAGGAGCGGGAAGAGGAGCAAAGACTGACAATCTTTACTGCGAAGTGAATGAGAACATCAAAGCTTACGGAGTCGGTGTACACAGACACACACCTGAGATTGAAGAACAGCTTTCTTACGGGGCAGGTAAACCGGTAACCATCAGTTTCACACCACATCTGGTTCCCATGAACAGAGGCATTCTCATAACTGCCTATGCATCGTTAACCAGACAGGTTTCCTATGAAGAAGTAAAATCCGTTTATGATAAATACTATGGCAAAGAATTCTTTGTCCGGGTGCTGGAAAAAGATGTGACGCCTCAGACTAAATGGGTGGAAGGCAGCAACTTCGTTGATGTGAATTTTAAGATTGATCCAAGAACGAACCGGATTGTAATGATGGGCGCCATGGATAATCTGGTAAAGGGAGCTGCCGGGCAGGCAGTGCAGAACATGAATATTCTGTTCGGACTGGAGGAAAACAAGGGACTGAAGCTCATCCCCATGTTTCCGTAGCTGTTAAAATGAAAGCGTAATGATAAAGGAAAAAATAATGATAATACGATCAATGACAATAGAAGATTATGACCAGGTATTTGCACTATGGTCCGGAATTAAGGGATTCGGTATCCGGGCAGTTGATGATTCGAAGGAGGGAATTACGCGTTTTCTTCTGAGAAATCCGGATTTGAGCGTGATTGCGGAAGATAAGGGAACCGTGATCGGTTCTATCTTAAGCGGTCATGACGGGCGCAGGGGCACGTTATATCATGTATGTGTGGCAGAGGAATACAGAAAGCATGGAGTCGGTCATGAGATGGTTTTGGAAGCAGTCCTCCGACTGAGAAAAGAGGGAATCAATAAAGTCAATCTGATTGCTTTTCGTACCAACCTTTTGGGAAATAATTTCTGGCGGAAGGAAAAGTTCACATTCCGTGACGATTTAAATTACTATGATTTGGCCATCAGTGAAGAAAACGGCACTGATTTTGTAAGCTGACAGGGCAGGATACCATTGCCGGATACAGGGAGGAAATATAATTATGAAGCAGATAAGCGGAGGAGTAACAGCAGCGAAGGGGTTTAAAGCTGCATCAACGGCAGCAGGAATTAAATATAAGAATAACCGGAAAGATATGGCGATGATTTACAGTGAGGTTCCAAGTAAGGCAGCAGGGACCTTTACTACCAACATTGTAAAAGCAGCCCCTGTCAAATGGGATAAGGAGATTGTGACCAGTTCTCCCTTTGCGCAGGCGGTTGTGGTAAATGCAGGAATTGCCAATGCATGTACCGGTGAAGAAGGATTCTCCTACTGCAGTCAGACGGCAAAGGCCGCTTCTGAGTGCCTTTTCATACCGGAAGATTCCGTTCTTGTGGCTTCCACCGGAGTAATTGGAATGCAGCTTCCAATCGACCGCATCACAGCGGGAGTAAAAGCAATGTCAGCTATCCTTGATGGCAGCGAGGAGAGCGGAACTGCAGCAGCACAGGCCATTATGACTACCGATACAGTAAAAAAGGAAGTGGCAGTTCAGTTTGAGGCAGGCGGATCCACCATCACCATCGGAGGCATGTGCAAGGGCTCCGGAATGATCCACCCTGACATGTGCACCATGTTAAGCTTTGTTACAACGGATGCTGCGATTTCAAAGGAGCTTTTGCAGGAAGCGTTAAAGGAAGATATCAAAGATACGTACAACATGATTTCTGTAGACGGAGATACTTCTACCAACGATACCGTTCTCCTGCTGGCAAACGGCATGGCTGGAAATAAGAAAATTACAGAAAAAAATGAAGATTATCTGTTATTTAGAAAAGCACTTAATTTCATCAATGAAACTCTGGCAAAGAAGATGGCAGGGGACGGAGAAGGCTGTACTGCTTTATTTGAAGTGAAAATTATCGGAGCCAAGACAAAGGCACAGGCAGTGACATTATCAAAATCAGTCATCACCTCCAGCCTTACAAAAGCGGCCATATTCGGTCACGATGCCAACTGGGGACGCATTCTTTGCGCCATGGGATATTCCGGAGCAACCTTTGATCCGGAAAAAGTGGATCTGTATTTTGAAAGCGCAGCAGGAAAGCTTCAGATCATTGAAAATGGTGTGGCGCTTCCTTACAGTGAAGAAGAGGCGACTAAGATTTTATCGGAACCGGAAGTGACTGCCATTGCTGACATCAAGATGGGAAATGCTTCTGCAACGGCCTGGGGCTGTGATCTGACCTTTGACTATGTGAAGATCAACGCAGATTACCGTTCTTAAACATTTAAAACAGACCGTAAGAAGGAGAGGAAAACATAAATGGAGCTGGATCAGAGCATTATGCAGAAAGCCGAAGTGTTAATTGAAGCACTTCCTTATATACAGAGGTTTAACCGTAAAACAATCGTGGTAAAATACGGCGGAAGCGCCATGGTAGATGAAGAACTGAAAAAACAGGTAATTCAGGATGTGGTTCTTTTGAAACTGGTGGGTTTTAAACCCATTATCGTTCACGGAGGCGGAAAAGAGATCAGCAGGTGGGTGGAAAAAACCGGTATGGAGCCTCATTTTGTCAACGGCTTAAGGGTGACAGATGAAGCCACTATGGAGATTGCGGAGATGGTGTTAAACCGTGTGAACAAAAGCCTGGTGCAGCTTGTCAATGAGCTGGGAGTTAAGGCTGTGGGAATCAGCGGAAAAGACGGCATGATGTTAAAATGCCAGAAGCGCTATTCTAACGGAGAAGACATCGGTTTTGTAGGAGACATCACACAGGTAGATACCCAGATCATCAACGATCTTCTGGAAAAGGATTTTCTCCCCATCATATGTCCCGTAGGATTTGATGAGGACTTTAAGACCTATAATATTAATGCGGATGATGCAGCCTGTGCCATTGCAACCGCCATGGAGGCAGAGAAACTGGCTTTTTTGACTGATGTGGAGGGCGTTTACCGGGACTTTCAGGATAAGGATTCTTTAATTTCTGAAATGTCCATCGAAGACGCTCAGGAGTTCGTAAGCGGTGGAACTCTTGGAGGCGGAATGCTCCCCAAACTTCAAAACTGCATTGATGCCATGAACCACGGAGTGTCCAGAGTACATATTATGGACGGAAGGATTCCCCATTGTCTGCTGCTTGAGATTTTCACCAATAAAGGAATCGGAACTGCAATTGTGAGCCCGGGAGAGGAGCGTTTTTATCATGCTGAATAAACAGGAATATATCGATAAGGCGGAATCAGAGATTTATAAGACCTACAACCGTTTTCCAGTTGTCTTTGACCATGGGGATGGAGTAAGGCTTTATGATACAGACGGAAATGAATACCTGGATTTCTATGCGGGAATCGCAGTAAATGGTCTTGGATATAATGATGCGGAATTTAATGAGGCAGTAAAGGCTCAGGTAGATAAACTGCTTCACATTTCAAACCTCTATTATAATGTACCGTCTGTAGAAGCGGCAGAACTGCTTTTAAAGGCATCCCAGATGGATAAAGTATTTTTCACCAACAGCGGAACGGAAGCCATTGAGGGAGCTTTGAAAATAGCCAGAAGATACGCTTATAACAAAGACGGCGGTCATGACCATGAAATTATCGCCATGAACCATTCCTTTCACGGAAGAAGCCTTGGTGCACTTTCCGTAACCGGAAACGATCATTATCAGGAGCCGTTTAAACCCTTAATTCCCGGAATAAAGTTTGCCGATTTCAATGATTTAGAAAGTGTAAAGGCTGTTGTAAATGAGAAAACCTGCGCCATTATTCTGGAAACTGTTCAGGGAGAAGGCGGGATTTACCCGGCAACCCAGAAGTTTTTATCCGGCATAAGAGAGCTCTGCGATAAAAATGATATACTGTTAATCCTTGATGAGATTCAGTGCGGAATGGGGCGCACAGGCTCTATGTTTGCCTGGCAGCAATATGGCGTGAAACCTGATGTGATGACGGTTGCAAAGGCACTGGGTAACGGAGTTCCAATTGGGGCATTCCTGGCAGCAGGAAAAGCGGCTACGGCTATGGTGCCTGGCGATCATGGAACTACTTACGGCGGCAATCCCTTTGTCACTGCTGCAGCATATAAGGTTTTGGAACTGTTTGAAAAACGGCAAATCGTGAGTCATGTAAAGGGAATGGGAGATTACCTGACCAAAAAACTGGAAAAGCTGAAAGATAAATATGAGATTATTACAGCAAGAAGGGGGCTGGGCCTTATTCAGGGGCTGGAATTTACGGTTCCGGTTTCCTCTATTATCAGTCAGGCGTTGATGGAGCAGAAGCTGGTTATAATCAGTGCAGGTACTAACATAATACGGTTTGTTCCACCTCTGGTGATTGAAAAAGAGCATGTGGACGAGATGGTGGAAAAACTGTCTGCTGTGCTGGATCAGCAATAATAAAAATGCGGCCTAGTGGTTATGAATACTGTAGACAGCACCAATTATCACGCCACGACTATTATTACCGACTAAAGAGTGAAAGAAGCTGCTCTGCTATATAGCCATTTTGTTGTACTGTCGGCACTCTGGGAAAATAATGCTCCTTAGTCACTAGTGGAATATTATATTTGAAAATTAGCGATTTAGGTCCAATGGAACTTCTCTCCAGAGTGCTGGAGGTGGTTGGTAATAATTAATGATAGTTACATTACCTGTTGAATAAAAAATCTCAACAATTCAGGCCACCTTGTGAATACTTCTCGACCAACAATAACTTCATCAACAATTCCGCTGTTTAAAGCATCAACAATTCGGCATAAATAGGATTTTCCTTGTATCCACCATGTTCTATACGCATCAAAAAACAGGACGTGATATATTTTTCTACCAGTTCTATTCCAAATTTCATTGAACTCATATCCATCCAATTGAGTTTCATAAACTCCATCAGCAACTCGGCTACCAAAGGTGGTAGCATAATAATATTCCTTGATTTCCCATACCATTAATGGATTTTCATTACTCGGAAAAGCCCCATCAAATCGTCTGGACGACGCTCCAATAATGTTTCGGTTATTGTCCCAAAGATACATTAAGCTTCGTGGATCATCGTCAAATCCACGAATGTTTTTTCCTGTTTCTTCTCTAATGGTTTTTTCGGCAAGAATGTTTATTATAGCTGTAAAGAATGCGACTTGTCGCATTTCGCCTTTTTGTTTGTTGAGAGGAAGTTTACAATAATAATTTGAGCAACGGTGTAACTGCTCCCATTGTGCATATACTTCACTGGCTTCTGTTGCATTCATGAGCATTGATTCTACAAAATTGTTCAGAAGAGAGGCTCTCTTTTCAATATATGCACAGGTGTTTTGTATCAATTCATCACAAGCATTAACATTATTGTTGAAACATAGTTGCTTAACCTCTCTTAATCCAAATGTCTTTACAATTCCGGTACCACGTTCAGAATATCCAAGATTTTCAGAAACATATTTTACAAATGCCCAGAATGACGGATCCATATTTTTAAACTCTTTAAATGCTTGCATTTTCTTTTTCAACCTCCATAAATAATTCTGCAATTGACAACCCCAATGCCGCTGCTAAACGATCAATATTTTCTAATGAAACATTTCTCTTCCCAAGCTCAACATCACTAATGTATGTCCTATGTAAGTCACTCAAATCAGCAAATGTTTCTTGTGAAATCCCTTTTGCCATTCTGATTTTACGAACTGTATGACCGAAATCCTTTAATATGTTTGCTTTCACGGCTTGACACCTCCAATAATTAATATTATAATAAGACGGTAGACTATAAGTCTACAGACTATAAGTTACTGAAGTGAGGTTAATTAATGATACCAGCTCTATTAAAATGGATTGGCAATAAACAGCGGTTTGCATCCAATATTGTATCATATATGCCAGAAGTTTTTAATAACTACTATGAACCGTTTCTCGGTAGCGGTGCAGTGATGGCAGAATTGTTAGATGCCGATGCCAATAAATTACTTCCTCATTTTGAAAATGCATACGGAAGTGATGTTCTACCTTTTCTAATTGATATTTTCAGATTGGCAAAAGATAATCCAGATGCACTTGCTGCATATTACAGCAATGAAATAGGCAAGTACTATGAAAATCGAATTGAACAGTATGATATTATTAAAGACCGTTTCAATACTAAGCATAATCCTTATGATTTTTTGCTTTTGTCACGAACCTGTTATTCCGGTGTTATTCGATTCAGAAAGATCGATGGATATATGAGTACTCCTCGTGGACCTCATAATCCTATTAGACCAGATGCGTTTGCACGACGTCTTGAGCAATGGCATTTCTTACTGCAAAAAGCATCATTTGAGTGTGAAAGTTATACATCTGCGATGGATAAAGCCCAAAAGGGAGATGTGGTATATTGTGATCCTCCCTACACCCACTCTCAAAGTATTATATATGGTGCGCAAGATTTTAATATAGAAACTCTATGGATAAAAATTGATGAGTGCAAACAACGTGGAGCTAAGGTGATACTATCAATTAATGGGATGCGTAATTCAAAGAAGAAAGACATTTCAATTATCCCACCAGAAGGTTTATTTGAACGAAAATTACTTATAAATTGTGGAACATCAATGATCGATCGGCTACAAAATACTGGTAAGGAAATGCGTGATAAAAAGGTAGATGATCAATTGTTATTAACTTGGTAAAAACAAAATTATTAAAAATGATATAAATTTTAATAATTATTTACACAACTTTTCCATAAGCATAGCTGGTGGAAACGCTTGATTTATCAAATAATTTTATTTTTTAATTGGTTCATTGACATTATTAAAATGGCACCTAATCTTTGGTATAATAAGATTACCACATCAAATAAACCAATATACAGAAGAGGTGCTAATCTTATGATAAATCAAATAAACCAAAATGACCATACCCAAAAAAATTCTAATGCCATTATGGAACTTCAAATCGGATAATTAATGCGTAAATCTAACATTACAAAATATTGTGGCATTTCGGCATATGAAGTGTTTCGATTTTTCTACTGTACACTTCAAAGCCTAATGGCTTTGTTTGGAAATATTTGCTGGGAAAGTTGAGTTATTTATAAACGGGCAGCGTATAAGATTTTTCGAATGTATAACAGAAAAAATTGAGAATAACAACTAAAATGGATACTATCAGTTTCAGCTGTTATTGCAAGTAAGAGTTAAAAAGATAAATTTAAATGTAATTATTTATAATTTCGCTATTAATAGATGGGAAATCGATTAAGAATAAGTTTTGTGAAAATTTTTTATTGAAAATTGTATTTTTCTAATTTTTATCATAATTCAATAAGGTCGTAACGGCTCTTTATCAGTTCATTTTCTGCCGTTCCGGCTTTTTTTATCTACAAATACTGGATTAGTTGCTGCTTGTCTTATAGAAAAATTAGCTGGTCTATGAACTAATATCAACTTTGATATCTCTAATACATTTTTAAATGACAATCTGACAGTCTCGAAACAGCTTCTTTATAATAAACTATCACTTGGAAATACATTTTTATCTTGCTAATTTTTCTATGCTGGCGGTTAAGTCTCCTATATGTTACTGGTATGCTAAATCCTCCGATATCTCTGGAGAACTGAAAGAAGGAATTCATTTCGTTACATTGTTTTGCCAGTAAATGGTTGTATAAAAGTATTTTTCTTACATTTCTCTTCCAGACAATCCAGTTAAGAAAGTTTCGCTTACTCTGTGGGAATATTATGACTGCTTAAATGTAATGATGATTTTTTAAGTCACTGTATTTCGTACATTAAAAAAAATTGCGCAGAATATGAATGATTCATTGCTGAATCTGTGCCAGGGGAAATATCGCCTGAATATTTTCTCTTTCGGAAGTTGGTCAACAATAGTACATCATAGATATCACGATTTAAGGTCATTAAGCATGTGAAGCAATAGTTTTGAGATTTCATTGGCCTCCACAGTGATACAAAGGAGTTTCATTTTTCCTTTCATAGGGATACGGAGGGAATATAAGCTACCGACGTTATAACCATGTCTTTATTCCTGATTTTAGATGGATATAATCCATTATCCCATTTAGCTAAATCTATCTGATCCGTTTGCTTTATCCTAATTATTACAATTATATCAAATTTCATCACATATTTAAAAACATAGCTTAGATAAAGAAATCATTTGAAATCATTTTTGGAACAGCAGTTTTCTATCTTTTCCGTTATAATAAAGCTACCACGTGGAATAAAGAAAGGAGGCAGGCGAAAATGGAAGACAATGACAGAATATCCATGGTTGCTGTTTTCATTGATGCGCACATAAAAGAGGAGCTGACAATCCTGCAGCTGTCTGCCTGGGCGGGTTATTCCGCCGGCTATTTTACCAGATGTTTCAAAAGAAAATTCGGCATTTCTCCCATGGAATATGTAAAGCAGAGAAAGCTTTTAACAGCTGCAAAGGAGATCGCGAAGGGCAGGCGGATTCTTGATGCAGCTATGGACTACGGCTGGGAAACACACAGCGGTTTTACCAAATCCTTCACCTCTGTGTTTGGATACTCCCCTGTTTTGCTGCGGGCTTTCTACGTTCGTGATGCCTCTGTGAAAGGAGACAGGCAATTAATGGAAGAATATATAAAAACAACACAGGTATATAAAAAACCGGAGGAATTATGGCAGATTCTTTGCCTCACATTAAAAGAAAATAAAACAGAGTATAACAATGAAAAATTAAAAAGAATCTACGAGCTGGCAAAGACATTACATGAAGGAGAGAAAAGAAGATCCGGGGAGGAATATATCACCCATCCGCTAAATGTGGCAATCATTCTGGCGGATATGGGAACCGATGAAAATACCGTCTGTGCCGGACTTCTCCATGACGTGTGGAGGGTAGAATACAAGGAGAAAATCGTCCCGGAGGCAGGTCCTGCAATAGGTGAGATTCTTTTATCTTACGAAGAATTTGAGCGTACACATGAAAGTTCGGATGACAGGGGTGCTTTGGTAGCGCTTTCGGACCGTCTTCATAACATGAGAACAATTGAATTTGTGGATCCGGCAACATGGAAAAGAAGAGCAGAAGATACGTTGCGGCTTTTTTCCCCCATTGCATCAAAATGTTCCGATTTCAGACTTCGCTCTGAGCTTGATGAACGTTCCATAAAATTTCTTTAAGGTTGACAGAACGGATTAGTGCTGATAGAATCTTTAAATTAAAAAGGGTGTATATTAATTCAATGAAAATGCATAGAACACATGCTTTTTGACGAGAGGAGAAATAAGATGAAAATTGGTGCGATTACAGTGGGCCAGAGTCCAAGAACAGATGTTACAGCCGATATTATGAGTATTTTTGAAGGCAGAGCAGAGCTCTGCGAAAAAGGAGGGTTAGACGGTCTGACAAAAGAAGAAATTCTGAAATTTAAACCGGAGGAAGGGGATTACGTGCTGGTATCCCGATTAAACGATGGTTCCTCTGTAACGTTTGCAGAACGTTTTATTCTTCCCCGGCTTCAGACAGCAATCCACGAACTGGAGGCGGAGGGAGCAGAACTTATCATGATGTTTTGCACGGGCAAGTTTCCGGATACACTGAAATCCTCCGTTCCCCTGATTTATCCCTGTGATATTCTGGACAGAATGGTTCCACTGTTTTCCCCCAATTCATCCATTATTGTAGTAACCCCGTCCCCTAAGCAGTTAAAACAGAGTCTGGACAAATGGTCACAGATTGTAAGTGACGTAAACGTTATTTCTGCTTCCCCTTATGGAGAATGGGAGGAAATTACAAAAGCGGCAGAGCAGATCAAGGGGGTAAATGCAGATGTGATTGTACTGGACTGCATTGGATATAGTCAGGATATGAAAAAGGTGTTTGCCGGAGAAACAAAAAAGCCGGTGATTCTGCCCAGGACGCTGCTTGCACGTATGATCTCAGAATTAACAGACCGGTAAATGCTCAAATTCACTGATTCCTGTGCACACTGCTTAATTTGTCCCGAAATGACTGTGCACGCAGCTATTTACAAAGAAGAATCCGCCTGATAGTATATTCATAATAATTTATAAATATAAGTCGGGGGGATTCTTATTATGAGAGATATCTTATTCAGAGCAAGGGAGCTTGAGTCATATGGGATTGCCATAAGACGGAAGATTCATAAGAATCCGGAACTTGGCTTTGAACTTCCAAAGACAATAGAACTTGTAGAAAAAGAACTGGTTTCAATGGGGTATGAGCCGGTTCGCTGCGGAAAGGCCGGGATCACTGCAACCGCAGGAAAACCAGGCAGGACATTTTTGCTCCGGGCAGATATGGACGCTCTTCCGATGAAAGAGGAAACCGGTCTGGAGTTTGCATCAGAGAACGATTGTATGCATGCCTGCGGGCATGATATCCATACCAGCGCTCTCCTTGTGGCAGCGCGGATTTTAAAAGAAAGAGAAGAAGAATTACAGGGAACTGTAAAACTGATGTTTCAGCCCTGTGAAGAAGGGGTAGCAGGTGCACATGACATGGTGAGGGCAGGAGTGCTTGAAAATCCCCACGCAGACGCAGCCATGGCTCTTCATGTAGTACATGGAAAAGCTGGAACGGTAGGATATTCCTGGACTACGGCATGTGCTTCCAGTGATGTATTTTCCATAACTGTGAAGGGGAAGGGCGGTCACGGAGCGGCACCTCACAACTGCGTGGATCCGATCAATACAGCAGTGCATATACATATGGCCCTGCAGGCGGTAAACAGCAGAGAGGTTCATCCCGATGAGATGCTGGTGCTTAGCATCTGCGAAATACATGGGGGAACCGCTTCCAATATATTTCCTGAGACAGTAGTGATGAAGGGAACGATCCGGACTATGAATCCGGAAGTAAGAAGTTTTGCAAAGGATCGCCTGGTTCAGATTGCAAAGCAGACTGCAGCTGCATTTCGGGCCGAAGCTGCGGTTGAGTTTCTTCACGAAGGTATTCCTCCAATGAGAAATGATACCATTCTTTTACAGGAAACCACAGGATATATTAATCGTATTTTGGGAGAAGACACCTGTTATGAGCTTCCCCGTATGACTGGTTCAGAGGATTTCTCCGTTGTGTCCCAGCTGGTTCCATCGGTACTCTATTGGGTAGGGACCGGGTCAGAAGAAGAAGGGTATCCCTACGGTGTTCATGATCCGAGAGTTACATTCGATGAAGAAAGTTTACATAAAATGGCAGCTATCTATGCGGGTACTGCCATGGAGTGGCTGAGAGAACATTCTTAAGTACAAGATTCATTTCATACTGGCATAATAAACGATAGTTAAAGGCGACTATGTCCTCTTTGGCTGTCGTTTTATTAAAATATAAAGAAAAGAGGAAGAATTATGAAAAAGAGAATCTTAGCAGCAATCGCCGCCTTGGCAGCTACTGCTGTCCTAAGTGCATGCGGCTCTGATAAACCAGCTTCGACAGCAGCAGCGACTGAGCAGGCCAGCACAGCACAAGAGACGGCAAAAGAAGAGAAGACACCTGGGGAACCGGTATCCGGGGGCGTTTTAACCATCTCCCTTTCATCCTCCCCTAAGAATCTGGATCCCGTAAAGTATACGGGAACTTACGAATCCCAGATTATCGGAACTGTATGCGATACCCTTGTAGAGTACAACACAGAACTGACCGAAATCCAGCCTGGTCTGGCAAAATCATGGAAGGTCAGTGACGATGGACTGGCTTATACCTTTACACTTCGGGATGATGTATATTTCCAGCCTGGCAAATATCAGGAAGGAAGAAAGATGACGGCAGAAGATGTGAAGTATTCTCTGGAACGCTCCAATCAGCTTTCCGCTATGAACCGTCTGGACATGCTTGATCACTGTGAGGCAGTCAGTGAAACCGAACTGGTATGTTATTTAGCAGAACCCAATGCTGTATTCTTAACAGCACTGACTGATGCAGGAAATGTAATTGTTCCCAAAGAAGAAGTGGAAGGCTGGGGAGATGATTTCGGAACCCACCTTGTAGGAACCGGCCCATTTGCCCTGGAGTCCTTTGAACTGGACCAGCAGGCAGTCTTAAAACGCAACGACAAATACTGGGCTGCAAAACCTTATCTGGATGGGGTTACATTTAAGCCGGTAAGCGATGGAAATCAGGCAGTGAATGCTCTGAGAACCGGAGAAATCAACCTGGCTACCAGCTTAAGCGGAGAAGCAGTCAAGATTGCAAGAGAAGACCAGTCAGTGGAACTGTTGGAGACACCGGGTCTTCATGTTGCATACATCTATTTCAACCAGAAGAGCGGTCCCACCGCTGATATCAAAGTAAGAGAAGCAATTATCAAAGCAGTTAATGTGGACGAGCTGACTGCCGGAGTATATCAGTATAATGAGGCGAAACCAGCCAGCCTTCCGCTGCCTCCTGGTTCCTGGGGATATGACTCCAGTCTTGAGTCAGAAAAACCCGCCTATGATCCGGAAGGAGCAAAGAAGCTTTTGGCAGAAGCAGGTTATCCTGATGGCTTTGATTTAAATATCTACATCTCCAACACAGAAGCAAGAATTAAAATGGCAACCTTGTTCCAGGCATATTTAAAGCAGAATTTAAATATCAACGTGAATATCAACACCAGTGAATGGGGAGCCTTCAGTGAAATTGCAGCATCCGGCAAAGCTGATGTCTTCGCAATGTCCTGGACCTGGTATCCGGATCCTTATTTCTTCTTAAACAAGCTGTTCCACTCCAGTTCCATTGGTTCTCTTGGAAATGGTCAGGGATTTGAAAATAAAGAGGTAGATCAGTATTTGGATGATGCCCTTCTTACAACCGATCAGGCAAAACGGGCAGAACTCTATAAAAAAGCCCTTGCTGTTATTGTTAAACAGTATCCGGGAATCTTTTATGCCAATGAAAATGTAAACTGGGGCGTAAGCTCCAATGTTCAGGGTCTCACACAGAGAGCAGATGGAAAAGTTAAAATCTGTACACCTGATATCAATGTATGGTTATCAAAATAAGAAGCTGGAATGAGGGATATTGCGCAGGCAATATCCCCTGTTTCAAAAACACGAGAGGAGATCTATGTTTAAAACAATATTAATCAGATGTCTGCAGATCCTTCCGTCTCTCTTTGTGGTCGTCACGCTGACGTTTATCCTTACCAGAATGATTCCCGGTGACCCGGCAAGAGCGGTTTTAGGACCTCAGGCATCCGTGGAGGATGTACAGAAAATGCGTGAGACCATGGGGCTTGATCAGCCTCTTATCAGTCAGTATAAAGATTATATGATCCAGATTACAAAGGGAGATTTCGGTCTCTCCTATTCTTACAATCAGCCGGTTCTGGGGCTGATTGTAAAAAGAATACCCAATACCCTGCTTTTGGCATTGCCGTCAATATTGATCGCGCTGTTTGCAGGCCTGTTAATTGGTGTGACTTCTGCAGTCCGACAGGGAACCTTAGTTGATTATCTGTTCATGATACTGGCACTGGTGGGAGTTTCCATGCCTATTTTCTGGCTTGGTCTGATGCTGGTGCTGGTTTTCAGCGTTCATTTAGGCTGGCTGCCTGTACTGGGAATGGGAAGTATTTCATCTGGAATCGGAGATGTGATCCGCCATATGGTGCTGCCCTGTTTCTGTCTGGCAACCATCCCGACTGCAACATTTTCAAGAATCACACGTTCCAGCATTCTGGAATCCATTCATGGGGATTCCATTCGTGCTCTCAGAGCCAGGGGAATCAGGGAATCAGTTGTGATCTGGAAATATGCATTAAAAAGCGCACTTCCGCCCGTAATCACGGTTTTGGGACTGCAGCTGGCAGGATGCTTTGCAGGCGCGATTCTGACAGAAACCATTTTCGCCTGGCCGGGTATGGGAACCCTGATTGTAGGGGCAATTGATAACAGAGACTATGCGCTCATACAGGGAGCGGTTCTGGTGATTGCATTGGCATTTGTAATTATTAACATGCTTGTGGATGTGGTGTATATGATAATCAATCCCAATGTCAGCTACGAAGGAGGTTTCTAAATGGCAGAGGTGCTTTTACCGGACCAGAAGTCTCAGGAAGAGATTCTAAGAAAAGAGAGAAAAGCAAATAATGCATGGAATAAGCTGAAACGAAATAAGACAGCAGTGCTGGGACTTGCAGCTGTTTGCTTTATGATTGCCATTGCAGTGTTTGCTCCACTTATAACCGACGGAAAGCCAAATGAAATCCACCCAATTGATGCTTACCTGACTTTTTTTGAAAAAGGTCATCTGTTTGGAACCGACGAATTTGGAAGAGATTTATTTACCAGAATCTGCTATGGAGCAAGAGTTTCCCTTTTGGTGGCTGCAGGAGCTACCATAGTGGGCGGCATTGCCGGTGTTCTTCTGGGGCTTCTCGCCGGATATATGGGAGGAATTGTGGATGCGGTTGTGATGCGGATCATGGATGGTGTTCTGGCATTTCCCTTCATACTGCTTTCCATTGTGCTTATGACTGTCCTTGGCTCCGGAATGATCAATGTCATTCTGGCCATCGGAATTGCCGAGATTCCAAGGTTTGCACGAGTAGTAAGAGGTCAGGTGCTGGTGGTAAAGCGGGAAGAGTACTGCAATGCAGGAAAAGTAATCGGAATCTCTCATTTTCGCATGCTGTTCCATCATATCCTTCCCAATACCATTTCCGAAGTAATCGTCTATGCGACTTTAAATATAGCCAGTGCCATTATTTCAGAATCAGCCTTAAGCTTTCTCGGACTTGGAATCGATCTGCCTACGGCTTCCTGGGGAAGTATTCTAAGGGCAGGGAGAAATTCACTGAATACATCGCCTCACATTGCGGCCGTATCCGGTGTATTTATCCTCATAACGGTAATTGGTTTTAATCTTCTTGGCGACGGAATCCGGGATGTGCTGGATCCAAAAATGAAAAAGTAGGAAAACGTATGGACATAAACAGGATAAAAGAAGTGGCAGCACAGGTGATTGAGGAAAAATCGGGTCAGCTTTGGGAGCTGGCACTCTATCTGTGGGACAACCCGGAATATAATTTTAAAGAATATGCCTCCAGCAAAGCAGTAAGCGGACTGCTTGAAACCTTTGGTTTTAAAGTGGAACGGGGAATCTGCGGTCTTGATACGGCATTTTGCGGGCGTTATGACAGCGGGAAGCCAGGGCCTCATATCGGGTTCCTTGCTGAATATGATGCTGTTCCCGGTATGGGGCATTCCTGCGGGCATAATCTGATGGCGGCCATGGCGGTGGGAGCAGGTGCCGGGGTAAAGTCAGTGATTAACCAGACAGGCGGAACCATATCGGTTTACGGAACTCCCGCGGAAGAAGGCGGAGGAGGAAAAGTGATCATGCTTGAGCGCGGAGCTTTCCGGGAACTGGATGCAGCCATGATTATACATTCTGCCAATGAGACCGTGGTCAATGATATTTCCTATTCTGTAACTGATATCATTGTCACATACCATGGAAAAAAGGCTCATGGAGCAACCTGGCCGGAGGAAGGTGTCAGTGCACTGGAACCTTTGCTTTTACTTTTTCAGTATATAAACGGACAGAGACTTTCCTGGAATGGCAGAGGTACAATTCTGGGAGTAATAACG
>JAEWPQ010000040.1 GCA_023460575.1 Bacillota bacterium | reverse complement strand
CCCATATTCCCAGACTTACCTTATAATTTTTAAAAGCAAGTATAACACCGTACATGGGACCATAAGAAAAAATCAGTAATACACTTAAAGGCAGTGCGATCATAAGATATAATTGCCAGTGGGCAGCGAAGTATTTCTTAAAGCTTCCTTTCTTTTTTATTTTTACATTAGCTTTATTACGGTTAAGCAATTCATTCACCTCTTCCTTTTCTTTTTTTCATCATTGCACACCGCCAGCTAAAAATATATATACAATACTTTTTTTCCCACTATTCATATTTTAAGAATCCACTGTTTATAAGGCTTCTATGTCATTTCCCAGCACTCCCCCTCAGTCCTTATTTTTTTCTGAATTCGGAAGCACTGGTTCCCATTACCCTTTTAAAAGCCCGGCAGAAAGAATTGGCCGAACCGTAACCTACATGATCAGAGATTTCACCAATGGACAAATTCGTCTTTTCTAATAATTCCTTTGCCTTTCCAATTCTTACCCCTTCCATGTAGTTAGAAAAGTTAATTCCCAGGGACTGCTTAAATATACTGGATAAATAGGGTTCACTGATACTGAATATATCAGCCACACTGGTAAGTGAAAGATTTTTGTCACCGTAATTAACGTCAATATAGGAAGCAATGGAAGCTGTAATTGCTGAAGTATCCTTAAGCTTCTTTTTGTCGCCGACACCTTTACATACCGTCCGGTACAAGTTCAGAGTGAGTGTGAACTGATTCAGCAGTGTTGCATTACTGTTTTCCTCTAATTTATTATAATAGGTACGGTATTCCGATTCATCTGCCCCAATCCGGCGGATTATGCGGAATAACGCTGTCTGCAATTCATTCAAAAGCATATGCTGGAGGTAAACTGGCAGATTGTTCTCAATAAAATACTTTTTAATAATTTCCTCAAGTGCATCATGGAGCCCCTCACTATCCCCAGCCATTACATAATGCATAAGTTTTAGGGAAAAGTCCTGAGGAGGATAGGAAGGAATATTCACAAAATTATTAATATACCAGATGACGGTATTATCAATCTGCCCCTTCTCATTCTGGAACATATACACTGCATTATTATAGGAATCCTTAAGTTCTGTCAGACTTTCCACTTCATTGCCGCCATATACAAAAAACTGCTCCGATACATTGGATGGCATGGCTTCCTTGATTTTCCTGATCTTTCGTTCGGTCTCTTCTTTAAAATACTCTCTGTGTTTCTTATCGATACTCATCAGCAGGACTACCTGATCACCGTCAAGATTTGTATAGAGGCTGTCTGGAAGTATCTCTTTTAATACTTCAATGATTGAAAGAATGCAAGAGTTAATCAGTTTCAGATCATCTTCTACAATTTTATCTATATCCGCATTAAAGCGGAATACAAGGATGCCAAAGACCCTGTCAGTGTGAAGCAGTCCAATATTGCGGGCAATTATGGAAATCTCCTCTTTTGTAGTGAAATTGCCGTATAACAACCGGTTTAAAAAAGCATTCCTCAAAAACGGTTTCTGGCTTTCAATTACTCTTATCATGTCCGTATTGGTATTCACCAGATGTTTAAAAGTCTCTTTTAATCTTAAAAAAACTGCCTGATGCCCTTTAAACCGTTCCGTACTTTGGGAAACTTCTTTCATAATATCATTAATGGGAGTGGCACTTTTTTGGGACATATAATAGCTTAATATGATTCCCACCGTTATCGCAGTAAAAACAAAAACAGCCAGCATGAACATACTGTACACACTCCTGCTGTTGACTGCCACCATTGGCTGCAGCATATAATATTCCAAACCGGATTTGTCTGAAGCATACCGGATTACCAGATATTTTTCTTTATTAAGGATTACTGTCTGATTCTCAGGATTCTCATTATGGGTGATGACCATGTCAACTGCTCTGCTCACATCCTCCTGGGCTGTCGTTTCCGGTTCACCCTGAGCTTTATAGTAAAGCAGCCTGCCGTGAAAATCTTTTATAAACTGGATACTGTTATCAGCCCGTGCCGGCATTAAGGTTTCTAATACCGTATCTTTAAACATGATCTCTATTCTGCTTTTTCCATTATAATCCCCGTAATTCATAGGCCTTGTATATGCAATCATATTTATGGAGGGTTTAGTTTTGTATTTATAAGCTTCCATTGGACTCAATCCATAAATTACTTTATCTTCTTTCATATGCCGGTACCAGTCATCGTAACTTTCATACCTTACCTCATGCAGGTAGAGATCATAGAAATCCTTGTATGTATAGGCGATCTGCTTATTTATTACTGTTTCACTTTTATCAAAAAATATGAAATAGTCAAATATAGACTGATTAATGGCATATAGATCCGGAAGCATTTTGTGTAACTCATAAACCTGATAGGAATTGGGACCATCAAAAGCGGCAGAAATTCTTTTAAAGGAATTAACACCTGTATTAGAGGCAAGACTGTCTCCCAGATAGGAGACTTCATCAAGCATAGTATCCACTAAAACTGCAGCATGTGTTAGCTCTGTTTTCCTCGACTGTATATCGTCATTGCCAATTACTGAAATCATTCTGATATAATAACCGCTACAGATTAATAAAGGGATAAACAGCACAATAAAATACGTCACCATAAATTGATACAAAATGGTATGGGCCTTGGATTTTCTGAATAATTTAAACGTTCTTTTTCCATTTTGTTTCATGACAGGTCTCCTTATGGGAAATATTATTTTTATGTATGATGCAAATAAAATAGAAAAGGGATGCTGCAAATAAAGTAAAGGAGATATATTTCATGACTGTTTCCCAACGCTCTTTTTATAGTCAGCCACTTATCATCTTATTTCCCGTTACTATAATGCAACAACCCTATTTATTGTTTTAAATTGATAGTGTCAAAACTTTATGTCACAGCATCGTTCATGATATCACCGAGCAGATTTCCATCCGTTTAAACACTATTATTACATAAAATTATAAAAACGTGTATATTCAATCCTTAATTTGTCATATACAATTTTTAAGAATTTCATCAATGCTAATCTGTTCTTTCCATATACATGGTTTCAAACATCCGGATTCCTGCTGCTGTTGCAAATATCTTCTTCCTGACATTCTCAACTGCCTCCCGGGACATCCCGTCCTCCCATGCATTGACAAGAAAATCAGCTTCCACAAGAATCTGATAATCCTCCCCTTCTATATTTTTGTATGTATGATGGTGACCTACCAGCCAGCAGATCCGCTCAGTCTCTTCCGGAGAATAATCAAGAGACACAAGAAGATCTCTTGCAATGGGCGGTCCCTCCAGCTCCTGGTAATTGCCTGCGCTGCTGTGATATTTTTCTTCGCTTGCCTTAATGCCGATATCATGAACCACGCAGGCTGTCTCCAGTATCCGCTGCTTCTTGGCATCAAGCCCCTCTTCTTCTCCAATCAGCTTACCAAACTGGTATACTTTAATAAAATGCTGAATCCTCTTTGGATCGCCTTTATAATAATCCATCATCTTTTCAATCACATTGTTTATGGTATTCATCCGTCAAGAGTCCTCCTTATTTATTCTTCATTAATCTTACTGAAGCGGAGGGCATTTGTCAACGCAGAGAACCCGCTGCATCTTCTAATTATGGCTGATGTCGAATTCAAAGCTTTTTAAATCAGCCGTAAGTGCCGCATAATAGGAGCCCCAGGTACGGATTATGGTCAGCTCATGATCCTTTTTAAGCTTCACTTCCATATTCCCCTCTATTGCAAACGCCGGGTGGGTATTTCTGAAACGCATTAACTCAAAAAGCCGTTTTACAACCGGCCGTTTCGTCTCTTCAGCGATTTCTTCCAGGCTGTAGCCATGGCGGTTAATATCCCTGCCATTTTTTGTCTTCTCCATCAGCTTAATATCGTTTGATCCGGCAAGCAGTCCCACATAATACACCTGGGGTATTCCCGGAGCAAAAAACTGAATGGCTCTTGCCAGCAGATATGCATCATCCCTGTCACCAAGTGCAGAATAATAGGTAGTGTTCACCTGATAAATATCCAGATTGTTGTAAGCCGCTGTATTGTATATCTTTTTTACATTGGCTCCCTTGGTAAACATTTTTTCTTTCGTCTCCTCAATTGCTTCATCAGGCATTAAGTCTCTGGCGTCTACAATTCCGATTCCATCATGGGTATCCAGCGTGGTAAACTGCTTATTCGGGGACATTTCAAGCCATCGTTTCAAATACACCCCGTTTCCTGTATAAAGCGCATTTAAAACCAACACAGGAAGTGCAAAATCATAGATCCAGAAGCCCTGTTTTGCAATTTTCATCTGGATGGTATAATGCTCATGGATCTCCGGTAATATATCCACACCCTTTGAGGATACAACATCCTGAATATCATGAAGCAGCTCCCATATATCCGGTTCCACAAAAAAACAATTGGTATTTTTCTTTTTTATCGCATAGGCAAATGCATCCAGCCGAATAATGGAGGCTCCATTCTCACACATGTCGGTTAAGGATTTACGTATGAATTTCTTAGTGGTCTCAGTCCTTACATCCAGATCAATCTGTTCCTCACAAAAGGTACACCAAACCTTTTCCACATCCCCATTTTTAAATGTAACCTCGGTATAGGGTGCCCGTGGCTTTCGTTTGTAGATTAAATCCACCTCTTCTTTGGTTGGTTCTCCCTGATCCCAGAACTCTTTATAACGTATAAACATTTCCTTATAATCGGAAAGCTCCTTCTTTTCCTCAAAATCCTTAAAATAATCAGAATTTCTGGAAATATGATTTACCATAAAATCAAACATCAGATAATAATCCTTGCTGATTCTTTTTATATCTTCAAATGTTCCGAATTCTGCATCCACCTGATCATAACACAGAGGAGCAAAGCCTCTGTCTGCAGAAGAAGGAAAAAAAGG
>JAEWPQ010000039.1 GCA_023460575.1 Bacillota bacterium | reverse complement strand
TTGTAAATCCATCCGGACTTCATTTAAGACCGGCAGGCGTTCTGTCTCAGACAGCTATGAAATTTAAATCTGATATAATTATTGAATACGGAGAGAAGAGGATTGTTGCCAAGAGCGTATTAAACGTTATGGCAGCAGGAATCAAATGTGGCGTCCAGATCAATGTGATCTGCGACGGCGAGGACGAAGAGGCGGCAATGAAGACCATGACTGAAGCGATTGAGAGTGGTCTTGGGGAGATGTAATCCGTATCTTTTTATCGTATATAATTCGAATTTTAAAGACCCTGGAACGATGGTTCCGGGTCTTTTTTTACATACGCTGATTTTTAATTTATATCTTTGGTGTATGGAAATGTATGAAAAGCAGATAGAATGGCAGCAGTATCCATGAATTAACTTAATGAAAAAAATAAGCGCTTAATAATAATAAGTGATGACTTAAAAAAATTAGAAATTTATACCACTGAAGGAAAATCCAACTTTAATTGTGCTGAAACAATAAAATATATCAATGATAAATGTAAAAATTCAGATATAAAATTTTTAAACGTAAAATAATCTAATTATCTGACAATTGTAAAATAAAACACATTTACAAAGTGCGAAAAATGTAGTATTATCAACTAAAATCACTGTTACACTTTAGCACCTCAAAGCAGAGGAGCAGTCAGGAAAGGATGAGATTATGGATAAGAGTTTACAATCCCCTAATAAAACGGGTACTCCGGGACTTTATGATCCCCGCTTCGAGCATGATAACTGCGGTATCGGTGCCGTAGCAAATATGAAAGGGATAAAGACCCATAAGACAGTAGAGCAGGCTCTCCATATCGTGGAAAATTTAGAGCACAGGGCAGGAAAAGATGCTGACGGCAAGACTGGTGACGGTGTTGGTATCATGCTTCAGATCTCTCATAAATTTTTTAAGAAAGTAACCAGACCGTTAAACATCGGGATTGGTGAAGAAAGAGAATACGGTGTGGGCATGTTTTTCTTACCCCAGGATGAACTTGCCAGAAACCAGGCAAAGAAGATGTTTGAAATCATTGTACAAAAGGAAGGTCTTGAATTTCTAGGCTGGAGAGATGTACCCATTCATCCGGAACTGATTGGAGCAAAAGCAGTAGAACGTATGCCTTATATTGTTCAGGCTTTTATTAAGAAGCCTGCTGATATTAAGAAAGGACTGGATTTTGACCGGAAACTTTATGTGTCCAGACGTATTTTTGAGCAGAGCAATGATAATACCTATGTAGTATCATTAAGCAGCAGGACAATTGTTTATAAAGGAATGTTCCTCGTAAAAGAATTAAGACAGTTTTTTACAGATCTTCAGGATAAGGATTATGAATCAGCCATTGCAGTGGTTCATTCCCGCTTCAGCACCAACACCAATCCAAGCTGGATGAGAGCTCATCCCAACCGTCTGATTGTACATAACGGGGAGATCAACACCATTCGCGGAAATGTAGATAAAATGATGGCAAGGGAAGAGAACATGGAGTCCGAGTATTTCAGCAGTGATATGCATAAAGTTCTTCCTATTATAAATCAGGAAGGCTCTGACTCTGCCATGCTTGACAATGCTCTGGAATTTATGATGATGAGCGGTATGGATTTACCTCTGGCAGTTATGGTAACCATTCCTGCACCATGGGAGCATGATAAATCCATGCCTCAGGAAATCAGGGATTTCTACCGTTACTATGCTACCATGATGGAACCATGGGATGGTCCGGCCTCCATCGTATTCAGTGACGGAGATCTGGTAGGAGCAGTTTTAGACCGTAACGGACTCAGACCTTCCAGATACTATATAACCGATGATGACCATATGATTCTGGCTTCTGAGGTGGGAGCAATTGACATCGAACAGAGCCATGTGGTAAAGAAAGAACGTCTTCGTCCAGGTAAGATGCTTTTAATTGATACGGTAAAGGGCAGTCTGATTACCGATGAAGAATTAAAAGAGTCTTATGCCCAGAGAAAGCCTTACGGCGAATGGCTGGATTCCAACTTAATCGAATTAAAGGACCTGCCTATTCCAAATAAAGGTGTACCGACCATGACCAGGACAGACCGTGCAAGAATGCAGAAAACTTATGGTTATACTTATGAAGAGTACAAAACCATGATACTTCCTATGGCATTAAACGGAGCAGAAGCAGTCTCAGCCATGGGTGCGGACAGTCCGCTGGCTGTATTAAGCAAAAAGCACCAGCCGCTTTTTAACTACTTTAAGCAGCTGTTTGCCCAGGTAACCAATCCGCCAATCGACTCAATTCGTGAGGAGATCGTGACTTCTACCACGGTTTATGTGGGAGAAGAAGGCAATATTTTAAAAGAAGAGGCGGAAAACTGCAAGATCTTAAAGGTAAATAATCCAATTCTGACCTGCACGGATTTACTGAAGATCAAACATATGAAGAGACCGGGATTTAAAGTAGAAGTAATTCCCATTACTTATTATAAGAATACATCACTGGAAAAAGCCATTGACAGGCTGTTTTTAGAAGCTGACAGAGCTCACCGGGATGGGGCTAACATCATTATCTTATCAGACCGTGATATTGATGAAAATCATGTGCCGATTCCGTCCCTTCTGGCAGTTTCCGCCCTCCAGCAGCATCTGGTAAAAACAAAGAAAAGAACCTCGGTTGCCCTGATTTTAGAAAGCGGTGAGCCAAGGGAAGTTCATCATTTTGCCACACTTTTAGGATATGGTGCCTGTGCAGTCAATCCATATCTGGCTCAGGAATCAATTCATAATTTAATTGATAACGGAATGCTTGATAAAGATTATTATGCAGCAGTGGAGGATTATAATTCTGCAGTTTTACATGGTATTGTAAAGATTGCCTCCAAAATGGGTATTTCTACCGTTCAGTCTTATCAGGGAGCCCAGATTTTTGAAGCCATCGGTATTTCAAAGAAAGTGGTTGATACGTATTTCACCGATACTGTGAGCCGGGTAGAGGGCATCAACTTAGAGGATATTGCCAATGATGTGGATACACTCCATTCAGCAGCATTTGATCCCCTTGGCCTTGATGTGGACTTAACCTTAGACAGCGTAGGCAGCCATAAGGAAAGAGCGGGACAGGAAGAGCATCTTTACAATCCCCGCACCATTCATCTGCTTCAGCAGGCTGCCAGAACAGGCAGCTATGAAACATTTAAGGAATACACCAATGCGTTGACTGAGGAAGGCCAGATGGTCAATTTAAGAAGCCTTTTAGACTTTGATTATGGAAAGACCAAGGAAGTTCCTTTAGAAGAAGTGGAAAGCGTGGAATCCATTGTGAAACGTTTTAAGACAGGTGCCATGTCATATGGTTCCATTTCTCAGGAAGCTCACGAAGCTCTGGCGATTGCCATGAACCGGATCCACGGGAAATCAAACAGCGGAGAAGGCGGCGAAAGCCTGGAACGTCTGACTGTAGGGCCGGACGGAGTCAACCGCTGCTCCGCCATCAAACAGGTAGCTTCCGGACGTTTTGGTGTGACTTCCAGATACTTAGTCAGTGCAAAAGAGATTCAGATTAAAATGGCACAGGGTGCAAAGCCAGGAGAAGGCGGACAGCTTCCGGGACAGAAGGTTTATCCGTGGGTAGCCAAAACCAGACACTCAACAACTGGTGTAGGTTTAATTTCCCCTCCCCCTCATCATGATATCTATTCCATTGAGGATCTGGCCCAGTTAATTTATGACTTGAAGAATTCCAATACCAGTGCCAGAATTTCCGTGAAGCTGGTATCAGAAGCAGGAGTTGGTACTGTAGCTGCAGGTGTTGCCAAGGCAGGTGCCCAGGTTATTTTAATCTCCTCTTTTGACGGAGGAACAGGAGCTGCACCCAGAAACTCCATCTATAATGCAGGGCTACCCTGGGAGCTTGGTGTGGCGGAAGCGCATCAGACTCTGATTATGAACGGACTTCGTGATAAGGTAATTCTGGAGACAGACGGAAAGCTGATGACCGGACGGGATGTAGCCATTGCCTGTATGCTGGGTGCTGAGGAATTTGGCTTTGCAACAGCACCGCTTGTAACATTGGGCTGTGTTATGATGAGAGTCTGTAACTTAGATACCTGCCCGGTAGGCGTTGCCACACAGAATCCTGAGCTTCGCAAACGCTTTAAGGGAAAACCTGAGTATGTTGTGAATTTCATGTATTTTATTGCAAGAGAGCTTCGGGAGCACATGGCAAAGCTGGGAGTCCGCACGGTTGATGAGCTGGTTGGAAGAACGGATCTTTTAAAGAAAAAAAATCAGATCTCCAATGAAAGAGCAAAGAAAGTGGATTTCTCCGCTATTTTAGGAAACCCATATGCTGGAGAAAAATTGGCAGGCTATGACAAAAAGCTGATTTATGATTTTGAACTGGATAAAACCATTGATGAAAAGATCATTTTAAAGAAATTACGGCAGGCCCTTACGGCAGGTCAGAAGAAGGGACTTCAGATCGATGTTTCCAATACAGACCGTGCTCTGGGAACCATATTCGGATCGGAAATAACAAGACTGTATCCGGAAGGACTTTCCGAGGATACCTTTACCATTAACTGTACAGGAAGCGGCGGCCAGAGCTTCGGTGCATTTATTCCCAGGGGTCTGACACTGGAGCTTGTAGGAGACAGCAACGATTACTTTGGAAAAGGACTTTCCGGCGGCAAGCTGGTGGTTTATCCTCCTCAGGGCGTTAAATTTAAGGCGGAAGAGAACATTGTAATCGGTAACGTGGCTCTGTACGGCGCAACCAGCGGAAAAGCCTTTATCTGCGGTGTTGCAGGAGAACGTTTCTGCGTACGAAACTCCGGCGCGACGGCAGTAGTGGAAGGTGTAGGCGATCACGGCTGTGAATATATGACAGGCGGACGCGTGGTGGTATTAGGATCTACCGGTAAGAATTTTGCGGCTGGTATGAGCGGCGGAATTGCTTATGTATTAGATGAGAAGAGAGACTTGTACAAACGCCTGAATAAGGAGATGGTTTCTTTCGAAGAGATTACCAATAAATATGATGTTCTGGAATTAAAGGATATGATTAAGGAACATGTGGCTTATACCAACTCCGCAAAAGGCAAGGAAATCCTCGAAAACTTTGGAGAATATCTGCCTAAATTCAAGAAAATCATGCCTCATGACTACAGGCGCATGATGAATACCATTGTTCAGATGGAAGAAAAGGGTTTAAGCAGCGAACAGGCACAGATTGAAGCATTTTATGCCAATACAAAGAAGTAAGGAGGAGCGAAAATGGGTAAGCCAACAGGATTTTTAGAATATAACAGAGAAACAGGAAGAACGGTAGATCCCAAGACCCGTTTGAAAAATTATAACGAGTTCCATCTGCCCCTTTCTGAAAAGGAACAAAAATGCCAGGGTGCGCGGTGTATGGACTGCGGTGTTCCATTTTGCCAGTCAGGAGTTATTTTAAATGGAATGGTTTCCGGCTGCCCCTTAAACAATTTAATACCGGAATGGAATGATCTTGTTTATTCCGGTACATGGCAGCAGGCATATAACCGTTTAAAAAAGACCAACAGCTTTCCTGAATTTACAGCCCGTGTATGTCCTGCTCCCTGTGAAGTAGCGTGTACCTGCGGGTTAAACGGTGATCCGGTAGCTATTAAGGAAAATGAATATGCCATCATTGAACGCGCTTATGCATCTGGAATTGCCGGTCCAAGACCTCCCAAAATCCGTACAGGAAAAAAGGTTGCGGTAATCGGATCCGGTCCTGCCGGTCTGGCAGCTGCTGACCAGTTAAATAAGAGGGGACACAGCGTAACCGTCCTGGAAAGAGAAGACCGTGCAGGCGGACTTCTGATGTATGGAATCCCCAACATGAAACTGGAAAAGCATGTGATTGACCGTAAGGTTGAGATTATGAAGGCAGAGGGAATAGAATTTATTACCGGCGCCGATGTAGGTAAGAATCACAAAGCCAAAGACCTTTTAAAAGAATATGACCGCATTATCCTTGCATGCGGAGCATCCAATCCCAGAGATTTAAATGTTCCGGGAAGAGATGCACAGGGAATATACTTTGCTGTTGATTTCTTAAAATCCACAACAAAAAGCCTGCTAAGTTCCGATCTGCAGGATAATCAGTATATATCAGCAAAGGGGAAACATGTCATTGTGATTGGCGGCGGAGATACCGGTAATGACTGTGTTGGAACGTCACTGCGCCATGGCTGTGCCTCTGTTACCCAGCTTGAGATGATGCCTAAGCTTCCTGAAACAAGGACTGAGGATAACTCCTGGCCGGAATGGCCAAAAGTGCTGAAAACTGATTATGGTCAGGAAGAAGCAATTGCTGTTTTTGGAAAAGACCCAAGGGTATATCAGACGACTGTGAAGGAATTTATAAAAGATAAATCCGGTAAGCTGGTGAAAGCTATCTTATTGAGCCTTGAGCCTAAAAAGGATGAGAAAACCGGACGGGTAAGCATGGAGCCGGTGGCAGGCAGCGAGAAGGAAGTTCCTGCTGATTTGGTTTTCATTGCTGCTGGTTTCCTAGGAGCCCAGAATTACGTTGCGGATGCATTTGGCGTGAAGTTAAATGGAAGAAGTAACGTTGAAACAGAAGAGGGAAGATATAAAACCAATGTGGATAAGGTTTTTGTGGCAGGAGATATGCACAGAGGCCAGTCCCTTGTAGTATGGGCGATCAGAGAAGGCCGTGAAGTCGCAAAAGAAGTGGATATCAGCCTTATGGGCTATACAAATCTGGTATAATAAAAAGGAAGAGAGACATAACTACCTCTCTTCCTTTTTTTTGCGCAGTACTTGGTTCCTGCAGCAAACCATAATTATATGCTGATCTGTTAATTGCTAATTGTTAATTTTAAGACAAATTATATAAATAATTAAAGTAAATTATTTATATGTAAAAATTTTGAGGATTTCACGTAGAATATTGAAAATAATGGAAGAATGAGTTATAATTAGTCAAAATTTAAAGGAGGTAAATCTATGTACAATATTATGATTGGTGGTGCTGCCGGACAAGGCATTGATACCACGGTTACAATTCTGGAAAAACTGCTGAAACATTCCGGCTATTATATTTATACAACCAGAGATTTCATGTCCCGCGTGCGAGGCGGGCATAATTTTTCCCTTCTGCGTTTTGGGACGGAGGCAATAACCTCCCACAGCTATCGTCTCGATGGAATCATTGCTTTAAATGAGGAAACCATTGATTTACATAAGCATGAACTTAAGCACAATGGTTTTATACTATGCGACAGCAGCTTTCCTTATTCCGATGAAGATTCCAGAGTCATGAAGCTCCCCATGAATAAAATCGCAAAAGAACTGGGAAATGGTAAGGCATCTGCAAGCGTGGCGGCAGGTGTGGTATTGAAGCTTTTTGGAGAACCTTTTACATATGTGGAGGAAGTCATGGCTCAAGTCATGAAGAAAGAGATCCTTGAGGTTAATGTAAAGGCGGCTGATGCAGGGTATTCCAGTGTTGAAGCGAAGTTTAAGCATCTGGATGGCGGGTATAAGGATTACATGCTTATTTCAGGCAGCGAAGCTCTGGGACTTGGTGCGGTGGCCGGAGGGCTTAAGTTTTATTCCGCCTATCCCATGTCTCCTTCCACGGCTGTCTTGGAATATCTGGCTTCTGTGGGACATAAGGCAGGAATCGTGGTGGAACAGGCAGAAGATGAGATAGCAGCGGTTAATATGGCATTAGGTGCTTCCTTTGCTGGAGCAAGGTCCATGACGGGGACCAGCGGAGGCGGTTTCTGCCTCAAGGTGGAAGCACTGGGATTTTCCGGCATAGCGGAGATTCCGCTGGTAGCCGTAGATGTACAGAGACCAGGTCCGGCGACTGGTCTGCCGACACGCACAGAGCAAAGTGATTTAAAATTTGTAATTTCCGCATCCCAGGGAGAATTTCCCAGACTTGTCATAGCCTTAAGAACTCATGAGGATGCTTTCTACCAGACTTTTCGGGCGCTGAACCTGGCGGAAAAATACCAGATCCCCATCATACTGCTTAGTGATCAGTATCTTGGAGATGCAACAGCCTGTGTGAAGCCCTTCGACATATCCGGACTGGAACAAGTCAGCCATGCAAAAGAAGCGAAGGGGGAGTATCTGCGTTACAAGATAACAGAAGATGGTATCTCGCCCAGACTAATACCGGGCCTTACAAAACATATTGTTGCCGCTGACAGTGATGAACATGATGAAAGAGGATGGATAACGGAGTCCGCAGAAGTCAGGAATCAAATGGTGGAAAAAAGGATGAGGAAATTAAAGGGTCTTTTTGAAGAGCTTATAGAACCGGAGTTTATGGGAGAAGAGCAGTGCGATATCCTTCTCCTTGGCTGGGGGTCTGCTTACGGTCCGATCAGGGAAGCAGTCTCTTTGCTGAATAAAGATGGAGATAGAAGCTATGGGGCTCTGGTGTTTGGAGATATTTATCCCCTTCCCCAGGAGAGATTGAAGTTCTATGCAAAGGGCAGGATGCTAATCAACGTGGAACAGAACGCCACAGGCCAGCTGGCCTCCCTCATAAGGGAGCAGACAGGTATAGAATGCCAGAGAAGTATTTTGAAATACGATGGCAGACAGATATCAGGTGAAGAAATTGCAAAAAAGGTGTTGGAAGGAGGTACCAGATAGATGGATAAATTCACAACTTATGAAACAGCATGGTGTCCGGGGTGTGGAAATTTTTCTATATTAAACAGCTTGAAAACTGCGTTGGAGGAGCTTGGCGTAGAGCCAAATGAAGTACTGATGGTAGGAGGAATCGGTCAGGCAGCAAAAACGCCTCAGTATTTAAATGCAAACAGCTTCTGTGGTCTGCATGGAAGGGCACTTCCGGCTGCAGTTGCCGCCAAAATAGCCAATGAAAAGCTGACTGTCATAGTCAATTCCGGAGACGGGGATTCTTACGGGGAGGGCGGAAATCACTTTATTCATAACATAAGAAGAAATGTCAATATCGCACATTTCGTTCATGATAATCAGATATACGGCCTGACTAAAGGGCAGGCATCACCCACCAGCGGGGAAGGATTCGTTACGGGAGTTCAGACCGACGGCAACTTAAATACGCCCTTAAATCCGGTGCTTCTTGCGATTGCTTCGGGAGCAGGATTCGTTGCCAGAGGTTTCAGCGGTGATTCAAAACAGCTGGTAAACATCATGAAGGAGGCGATTCGGTATCCGGGATATGCGTTTGTGGATATTCTTCAGCCCTGCATCACCTTCAACAAAATCAATACCTTTGCTTATTATAAAAATATGGTGGCGCCTCTTGGGGAGGATTATGATCCGGCGGACCGAATGGAAGCCATTAAAATGTCGATGGAAGTGAGCGAAAAAATCCCCACTGGAATCCTATACAGGGAAGAAAAAACAGAGTTTCACCGAAAAAACAGGATTTTAAAAGATGGGCTGCCGCTGATAGAACAAAAAACAGAGGATAGCGTGCTTAGAGACCTGATTGGCAGCTTTATATAATGTGAGACTGCTTTAGTTTAAAGAAATCAGGGCAGGAATCCATAGTAAGGATTCCTGCCCTGATTTATGCGAAAAGGAAGGTGCTGCTGTCATGAATGGACAGGTAATGCCTCTTCTTTTATATACTTCTTTGCCATGGGAATGAGACAGCCTCCTGTTAAGTTCCCGGCAGAAATTACCAGGATATATAAGAATGCCTTTGCACTCCAGGCACCTGCCATGGTGAAATAAAACATATCCGCGATGCTGTGCTCATATCCGGAAAGAATGAATACCATGACTGGAAGAACCAGGGCAAAGTATTTGCCGATTCCGTCCCGAATGGTCTGAAAGCCTACCACTGCAATGCACATCATAACGCCGCACATCATGGCCATGACAAAGGTGCTAAACAGTGTGTCGGAAAGCTTCTGACTGACAATTTCAGAGGCGTGGGCTGTTAATCTGGCGAGCTTTGTGTGCCTGAATATTGCCCCGGTCCCTGTGGTTCCTGCAAAATTACCTATGTATACCAAAAGAACGGTTAGAAGATAAGATGGCTTTTCCTCTATAATGTAGCATACCTTCCCGGTAAACAGGTGGAAACCAAACGTATATATGGTAAATAACCCGATGGTAAATAAGAAAGAACCTGCTATGTGGTTCTCCAGGGTTAAATAGATAACGCCTCCCATGCTGATCGCGATCCCTGCAATGACTGCTTTTATAAATGTTTTCATCTGTGCGGCAACTCCCTTTTTATTCTGTTATGTTTTTAATATATATCTGTCTTTTCAGAGCCATGTCATATTATAACATAAGAAAAGGAGTTTACAAGAGCAATTGACTTTTTGACAAAATTTATCAGAATTTGCATAAAAAAACCGCCGGCATTACCGACGGTTACAGCATTTTTATACATTGAAACGGAATAATATTACATCTCCGTCTTTTACCACATATTCTTTTCCTTCTAACCGTACCAGACCTTTTTCCTTGGCTGCGTTGTAAGTTTTGCAGTCCAGCAGATCCTGGTAATTGACAACCTCTGCACGGATAAAGCCGCGTTCGAAATCTGAGTGGATTTTTCCGGCAGCGCCAGGTGCCTTTGTGCCTTCTTTTATGGTCCATGCTCTGGTTTCGGTCGGACCGGCAGTTAAGTAACTGATAAGACCCAGCAGGTGATAGCTGGCAGCAATCAGCTTTTCCAGACCGGATTCCGTAAGCCCTAAATCTTCCAGGAACATCTTTTTTTCATCCTCTTCCAGCTCTGCAATTTCCTGTTCAATCTGAGCACAGATAACAAAAACCTCACTGTTGTTATCCTTTGCAAACGAACGGACCTTTTCTACATAAGCGTTGGAAGCTCCATCATCGGCAAGGTCGTCCTCACAGACGTTAGCAGCAAAAATAACCGGCTTATAAGTAAGAAGATTAAGAGTGGATATAAACTCGGCCTCATCCTCGTCATCTGTTTCCATGCTTCTGGCAAGATTACCGTCTTCTAAGTGTGCTTTGATCTTCTTTAAGACGGCTAATTCCTTTGCAAGAGATTTATCATTCATAGCGCCTTTGTTTGTTTTGGCAATTCTGCGGTCCAGGATGTCAAGATCGGAAAAAATAAGTTCTAAATCAATGGTTTCGATATCCCTGAGCGGATCTACGCTTCCGTCCACATGGATGACATTGGGATCCTCAAAGCAACGGACGACATGAACAATTGCATCAACTTCGCGGATGTTGGAAAGAAACTGATTTCCCAGACCTTCTCCTTTGGAAGCACCTTTTACAAGACCTGCGATGTCAACGAATTCAATGACTGCAGGTGTAATTTTAGCGGAATCATACAATGCGGCCAGCTGTCCTAAACGTACATCCGGAACAGGAACAACTCCTACGTTTGGATCAATTGTACAGAAAGGATAGTTGGCAGACTCTGCTCCAGCCTTTGTGAGTGAATTAAACAGAGTACTTTTCCCTACGTTCGGCAAGCCGACAATACCTAATTTCATATCAAATACCTTCCTAATATTGTTTATATTTATGGTTGATTTTTATCTGCAACTAATATAGAATATCATATTATCCACAAAATTAAAAGAGAAAAACAAAAAGTACAAAGCTCTTGTCGAAATATAGTTGAATATGTCGGGCGAATATGTTTGATTTTTGTGTTTTAGCGGGGTAAAATAAAGAAAACATCGAAAGGAGAAGACGAATGGCAAATACGGCAGATATTAGTTTTGTGCATTTGGGAATTACCATTGACCATCTGCAAAACAGTATCTC
>JAEWPQ010000038.1 GCA_023460575.1 Bacillota bacterium | reverse complement strand
TGATTTCAGTTTACACGGGGAATCTTAACTCTGGAAAAAATGTACCTTAAAAAATATTAAGAAAGGGAGCCTGCAATCTGTGCAGACTCCCGCTCTTCATATGATTTTTATTATTCAGAAAAATGTTCCTTAATAAACCGGATTGCGTTCTCTCCCGCCATTCTTCCGGAATTGACTGCAAACCCAAGAGAATTACCTGGAAGAATGAATACGTAATCTGGATTGCAGATGGAATTTGCATCTGTTCCTGCTGCATAAAGTCCAGGAATCACCTGGTTTTTTGTATCAACCACTTCTGTCTTGTAGTTAATCCGGATTCCGCCAATACTTCCATACGCGCTTGGTGCAAACTTCAGTGCATAATATTTCGGTCCGTTAATCGGCTTTAGATATTTTGGATTTTTGTTAAATAACGTATCTCCGAATTTACAGCACTCGTTATAATCCGCTATGGTCTTTGCAAGTCCTTCTTTATCAATTCCTGTTTTTTCGGCAAGCTCCTCAATGGAATCAGCAATAAACAGCACGTCATTTCCATTTTTTATCATTTCATGCATTTCCTGTTTGAAATCATCCATGCTGATATTGGAGGTAACAACATTGACCAGGTCCAGCCCGTTTTTCTCGTACTGCTGTAAAATAGCATCATCAATAATTGAGAAAACAATCCTTTCCTTCTGTCTGGCAATGGCATTTACTGAAAACACCGGATTTTCCACAACCGCTTCATCATAAAATCTCTGACCATCTAAATTAACAAAAAGGTTGGGCTGACGGAACGGCAATTCGATGGGTGCATAGCCTCCTGTATTTGGTGCAAAAAACACCAGTTCCATATCCATGTGGTCTTTTGCAGCACCTGCTTCCCATGCCATGCTGATTCCATCTCCGGTAAGCCCCGGAATCCGATAGGAGAAAAGATCCCTGCCCCATTCATAGTCGGTATACTTCCTGATAAATTCAGGACTGTCCCCAAATCCACCGGTAGCAATAATAACTGCGGAACCATAAGCACTGATTTCTCCCTCTCCGTCCTTTGCAATCACACCAGTTACTTCACCGTCTTCCTTAATGAGCTGCTGAACTGGAGATTCCAGGCAGATTGTCACTCCCAGTTCTTCCGCTCTGTCAGTCATTGCTTTGATCATGGTCGCAGCAGCTCTTAAACCAGGAGCTCCTGTCTTAGGCTGAACAATGTGCCAGGTTGCCTCTGAACCAGGGAAATACTTAGATGGCAGAGCAAACTTTACCCCCATGTTCTGGATCCATTCGATGGTGCCTGCTGATTTATCAAGATAACTCTTCACCAGTCTTGCATCAGAACGCCAGTGTGTATAATCCATGAATTTCTGAAATGCACTTTCTCTGGTACAATCAATCAGCCTGTCCTTCTGCAATTTTGTCTCCACACCCAGAAGACCCATTGCCATGTTGGCACAGCCGCCTGTTGTATTGGCCTTTTCAAATACAAGAACCTCTGCCCCCTGTTCTGCAGCTGCTATTGCAGCCGCAAGACCTGCTGCTCCACCCCCTACAACGATTACATCCGCTTCCATTTCTCTCATGATTCCATCCTCCATCTCATTATTTTCATATATTATAATTAAAAATTATAATCCTGATTAGTTTTACCAAAACGCCTTACACTCTCCGTCTTCTGCCAAGTCCTTTTTTCATTCCACTGCTTTCAGCTGAAAAACTGCCGACTTGCGCCGGCTCAGCCGGCAGTACAGGTTTCACATTACCATACCGCTTTACAGCATTCTTTTTGCATACCTCTGTGCATCTTCCACACTTGGTGCAAAGATCTGTATCAATGATGTGAATTAAATTTTCCCCGCCTCTGATGGCATGCCGGGAGCACGCCATACAGTCGCCGCATCCGTTGCAGACAGCCGGATCAATATAGAAATTCACATAAGAAATGCAGCTTAGGGACTGGCAGATCTTTCTGTCTATGTGCTTTTCAAATTCTTCTCCGAATTTCTTCAGCGCTGTAGAAAGAGGGGCTGCAGCTGTTCTTCCGATATCACATAAAGTTCCGGTCTTCAGTGTGTCACAAATTTCCATCATAACGGAACGGTCACCTTCCCTGCCTTTCCCTTCCGTTGCATCCTGTAAAATACGGAAAAGCTGATAAATTCCTTCCCTGCAGTAAACACAGGTTCCGCAGGTTTTCCGGCTGTTTAAAAGCATTTTCTTACAAGTCCAGTCCACAATGCAGGTATCATTGGAAAAAACCTCTATTTTTGCTGCTTCAAGCATGGTCCCCTCTTTTAAAAGCCTGGAATAGGTAAATGGAGTATCCAGTTCATCCGCTCCAAATACGGCTCCCATGTTACCGCCAGCAGATACAAATTTTACCGTTTTACCAGCTGTTACACCTTTGCCGTATTGGGCAATAATCTCTTCCAGTGTGATCCCAAATGGAATTTCATAAATTCCAGGTTCTGCCACATCACCTGTTACGGCTACGATTTTGTGAGGTACGTAACTCTCCTCCGTCATGCATCGGTACAGAGCCAGCATGGTCTCCCCATGATGTACCAGAACACCCTTTTTGAATGTTTCTTTCTGTGCTCCCTTAATGTCATCTGTCAGTACAGTCTGAATTCCTCTTAGTCTGAATCTCTCTTCATAATCACCGTAATTCTTCGACAATAACGCGCGGAGGCTACTTAATTGAAGCCGGTCTCTTAACGCTTCCATTCCACTTATTACTTCTTCCAGATAATGCTCCAGCAGATATGCTACAATCCCGCTTTCACTCTGATCTTCCAGAAAAACACAGACAAGCTCCTTCCATTCCCCGCTGCTCCATCTCTCTGCGCAGGGTTTTCCTTTGATCCCGTGTCCCAATATTCCAATTCTATCCGTTTCCATCTGTTTTTACCCTCTTTATTTATACTGATACTCTGTCCAGAATCTGGATCTGGTAAGTCTTGGACGCAAATCACACTGTAAGCATCTTTTTGCCTCGCATTTAGCGTCAATTTCCTCAAATCCTTCTGTCATAAGATTAAAGTTATCTTTCCGCTTTTCCAGTGAAATACAGCGGTATGTCCTGCGGTCTAAGTCTGCGAAACCCTCTGCCTTACCAAGAAAGCCGTTTACTTTCTCATCTTCTGACAAGCATTCTTCTATATTTCCATCCCCGCCTAAATAGCGGTCAATTTCAGAGGCAGCCTTTCTGGCTCCTGCGATTGCCTGAATGACTGAAGCTGTTCCTGTTACTGCATCACCTGATGCAAAGACTCCCTTTATTCCAGTGTTTCCGCTGCCATCCGTATCCACAAGCCCCCTTGGATTCAGAGTCAGCTCCTCAAAGCTTTCCAGATCCGGTTTCTGCCCGGTGGAAAAGATAACCATTTCTCCTGAAATCACATGATCAGAATCTTCTTTTACCTTTAAAATAAGCTTTCTGTTTTCATCAAAAGTGAAGTTCTCAACTTCACGGCAAAGAACGCCGGCTGCTTTTCCATCTTTTTCAATAATTCTTACAAAAGTTCTTCCGTTGTAGATCCGGATTCCTTCTTCTCTTGCTTCGGCAATCTCTTCTTCACCGGCAGTCATGCTGCTTTCCTCTTCCAGGCAAACTACAGATACTTCCCTGCATCCCAGCCGCTTTGCAGTTCTTGCACAATCGAAGGCGACATTTCCACCGCCCAGTACTACAACAGAATCTTTCAGTTCTATTGGATTACTTAAAAGGTCCCGTCTGAGGAAATCAATATTTACATGGACATTTAGAAGATCGGCTCCAGGTAACGGAATCCGGACTCCTCTGTCGGTTCCGGCAGCTATAAGAATTGCTTCATATCCAAGGTCCTTTAATTCTTTTAAGGAACTGATCCTGCTATTTGTAAAAATTTTAACTCCTGCATCCCTGATCACCGCGATTTCCTCTTCCACAATCTGTGCAGGCAGACGGTAATCCGGAATTCCGGCTGAGAGCATTCCTCCTGCAACCGGAAGTTTTTCATAAACATCAACTGCATGTCCCGATTTAACCAGATAGTAAGCTGCCGTAAGTCCTGCCGGACCGGCTCCCACAACCGCTGCCTTTTTTCCGGTTTTTGGTTTGAAAACAGACTTTTCTTTCCACTGGTAAGCATCATGCTCTGCTGCAAACCGTTTCAGTTCTCTGATTGAAACAGCTCCATTTATCTCTTTTCTCCTGCAGGCGGATTCACAAAATCTCATGCAGACAAGACCCAGTGACCTGGGAAATGGTGCTTTTTCCCGGACGACAGCCGCGGCTTCTTCATATTTACCTTCTTTAATAAAACGGACATACTTGGGAATATTGATCCCTGCAGGACATTCCTGCTTACAGGGTATGAGAACATCTTCCCTGCTTCCCTCTTTAAAAGACCCTTTCTTGTCCTGAAGAGCTCCAGTGGGGCATACTTCCACACAAGAACCGCAAAACCGGCAATCTGCTTTTGCCAAGGCAAGATCTCCGTTTACACCGACTGTTATTCTTTCCTCTTCATTCTTATGAAATCCAAGGATTCCAACCCCTCTCACATCACGGCAGACCCGGACACAGCGTCCGCAGGCGACACAGCGGTTGGGATCTCTGATAATTAAAGGATTGCCAGTTTCCACATTTACCGCATTCAGTGTCCTTCTTAACCTGGACGTACTGACTCCCAGATACTGGATCAGAGACTGCAGCTCGCATTTTAAATATTTGGGACAGGTGGTACAGTCATCTACATGATTGGCCAGCATCAGTTCCATGGAAAGCCTTCTCATACGGTCAAGATCCTCTGACTTTGTTATCACTGACATGCCTTCCTCTGCCAGTGTGGTACAGGCAGTCTGAGGCTCTTTGATCCCGTTTATCTCGACCACGCACAGCCTGCAGCCTCCCTCAGCATGCAGATCCGGATGATGACACAGGTGAGGAATGTAAATATCCGCATTCTCCGCCGCCTCCATGACCGTCTTTCCTTTTTCCGCATAAACCTCCATGCCGTCAATCTCAAATTTAACCTGATTCATTTCAACCTCCAATTTTCTTGACTCCTTTATTGAGATTCATTTATACTAGTACTATAAACTTTGCCACAGAGGCAAAGTCAATAGCGGAGTGTGAAAAAAATGACAAACTTATATACCATTGGGGAAGTTGCACGGTTTCTTAAAATTTCAACGAAGGCTTTGCGTAATTACGATGACATGGGGCTTTTAAAACCCAGTTACATCTCACCGGAAACCAAATACCGCTACTACAGCTACGAACAGTTTTTTATTATAGATGTAGTCCGTTACTTAAATAAAACACTTGGAATACCGCTTGAGAACGTAAAAAAGATGCTGGAAGAGAACAAAGAACCAGAGCAGCTGTTAACGCAGCTTAAGACACATAAACAGCAGCTGGAAAGCAGAATGGCCGCCCTGGAAAGTTCCAGGCAGCTGACCGAACACCTGATTGAAAAGATAGAAGACCAAAAAAAATATCCCGGTAAAATCGGGATATACGAGAAATACCAGATGAGCCGGAATTTGTATTATCACAAACTGGACATCTCTATTTATGATATAGATAAATACGTAACAAGGAATGGCTCAGATGAGGACCTGCCGGAGACCAACACGATGTGCCTCCTGTTTTCCAGGTCTGATCTTCATACAGGCGAAGCTTTGAACGTCCGGGGTTTTGGTGTTCTGTCTGATAAAAAACTGCCTGGAATGGAGTTAAAGACCATTCGGGAAGGCCGCTATATCACCCGGAGCTTTCTTTATTCTGAGGAAAATACCGTCACTGCATTCAGCGAACTGGCTAAATATGCACAAGTGAAAGGAATCGTCCTGGACGAAACTGCATACCTGATCTCTCCTATGGTTAAATTTCCTGCGTCCTCCAAATATGAATATCTGATGGAGCTTCAGATTATGATTCATTTATAAGGAAGAAAAACTGTACTTTATTCTCCATAATGCATTTTCCAGTCATTTATTTTATGCTCCACCTCACGGATCAAATCTTCAACCGTATGGGTTCTGTTTCTGGCACATCCCTTGGCATCCTGTCCGCAGATTAAGCATTTACGGACTGGTTCAGAAAGGAATTCTCTGCTTATACCGGCACCATCTTTATCATAAACGTCAATATCCCACAGCCGACCCAGGGGATGGGTTTCCTCCAGTCTGACAGCCAATTCTTTCACTGCAGCAGGATTAAAACTGTCTAAAGCATAGAATTCCATATATCCTGCATTTTCTGACACCCTGATCCTCTCTTTCATGCTGATACCCGCATCCGAAACTGCCTGTTCCAGCATTTTCGTTCCCTCCTCAAAAGCAAGCAGAATGTCGGGGGAAGTCTTAACCGGGCCCGGGATGTTCATTGCCAGTGCCATCGTCACCATCCCCTTATGTTTTTCCCTCAGTTCCTCCTGGATTCTGACTTTATTCTCCCGAAACGAAAGCATTTCCTCAAGATCTACATATCTCTCCATGTTTTACCTCTTAACCTGCTTTAATCCTTATAGTTTTCTGATCTTCATTGTCAAAGGAATTACCATAAGAATCCAGACGACTGGTTCTGCTATGATAATTCCCATATATTTAAGAACCGGTGCAAGAAATGCTGCAATGGCAACTTTCCCAGCCAGTTCAATAAAGCTGGACACAACCGGTGTTTTATGATCCCCACACCCCTGAAGTGCATTTCTGAATATGGAAATTGCGGCAGGCACGAAGTAAAAAAGGGTATTAATCCTTAAATAAAGGGCTGCAGTTCCGGCTATCCGGCGATTCAAAGAGCCTGTCACCAGATATACCAGATAAGGCGCCACCGTGTAGCTTAAAAGAATCATTGCCACCGACCAGATAGACGTAATGATAAGTGCCTGGGAAATTCCCTTATGAATTCGGGATATCTTACCCGCTCCCATATTCTGACCGCAGAAATTCGCCATGGTCACACCCATGACCGAAAACGGAAGCATGAAAAACTCCGTGATCTTGCGTGCAGCAGTGTGGGCAACGATGATATCTGTTCCCAGAAGATTGATTGCGCTCTGCAGGGAAAGGGTTCCGAAAAACACCAGTGACATCATAAGTGCCATGGATATTCCATATGTATAAAGCTGCCGGACCTCTCCCCCTGTAATCCAAAAATCCCGGATATGAAAACGAAAAACCGGATACCGCTTCATCATATAAAACAGGCTTAAAACTGCCGAAAGAGACTGGGACAATACAGTTGCAATAGCTGCTCCCTCCACACCCTGACGAAGGACAAGTATGAAGAAAAGGTCCAGAAACACATTAAGAATACTGGACAATATAAGGAACACCAAAGGAGCTGCCGTATCCCCCACCGCTCTTAAAATGGAAGCACAGGCGTTATAAAGCATGGTCATGACCATTCCAAGCAAAATGATCCGGATATAGCCTTTTGCAGCAGGCATTAGAGATTCCGGTACATGAAGCGCCCTTAAAAAGAACGGCAGTCCTCCCACACACAGCAGTGTGAGCAGAGCAGAGGTCAGGGTACCAAGAAGCAGGCATCCTGCCGAATACCTCCTGACTCGCTCTTGTGCCCCGGCGCCATAACTTCTTGCTGTAAGCAGGGCAAATCCGCCGGTTAGTCCGGATAAAAAACCAATAAACAGAGTGCTGATGGAAGTGGTTGCCCCTACAGCTGCCAATGCACTCTCTCCCAGAGTGCTTCCCACTACCCGGGTATCTGCAAGGCTGTAAAATAGCTGAAATAGATTACCAGCTGCAACAGGAAGCGCAAACTGGAGCATGATTTTCCCAGGGCTGCCTTTTGTTAAATCCCTCATTCTTTCTCCTTTGTAACCTCATTATTCCCCCTCAATCAAATACCTTCAGACAGTAAAATCTTCAAACCCGGAAATCATGGGATATGGCGCAAGGCTTTTTACCGGACCGGTTATCGTACCCTTGACATAAGAGCTGAATGCCGGGCGGCGAAATGGTTCTTTTGTTTTATTTTTAATTAGTCTGTCGTTTCTTCCCAACTCTCCTATGTAATTTCCGTTCCTGTCATACAGCTCTCTGCCGTAAAATTTTCCAAGAACCGTTCCGTCACACGCAACTAAATAATCCCGTTGCTTCACCCCGATATAGCTTCCTCCCCAGTTCCAATATTTTTCCATATTTTTAACACCTTTCCATTTTTCATTCGTAAACATCATACAACATTTTCAGAAAAAATGGAACACTTAAGAGGAGGCTCTTAGTCAAACTTGACCAAATTTCAAGGAACACTGGATTTTTCCCGTGTTCTGTTATATAATCAACAGCAAAAACAAAAAACCAGCACATACACAGGAGGATATTATGGGATTTCAATATGTCAGCAATCTGCCCAGCCCGGAAGAAATCAAAGATCGTTTTCCCCTTCCGGCCGCTTTAAAAGCCCTTAAGATAGAAAGAGACCAGGCCATCAGTGACGTACTTACAGGAAACAGCGACAAATTTCTGGTTATTATTGGTCCCTGTTCTGCTGATAACGAAGATTCTGTCTGTGATTATGTAAACCGTCTGGTAAAGATTCAGGAAAAAACAAAAGACCGTCTGATCCTGGTCCCCAGAATTTATACCAATAAGCCAAGAACCACAGGCGAAGGCTATAAAGGAATGCTTCACCAGCCTGACCCGGAGAAAAAGCCGGACATGCATGAAGGTCTCATCGCCATACGCCGTATGCACATGAAGGTATTTGAAGAAACCGGTTTATCCACAGCAGATGAGATGCTTTATCCGGAGAATTTAACCTACCTTGACGATATCATGTCCTACATTGCCATTGGGGCGCGTTCCGTGGAAAACCAGCAGCACCGTTTAACTTCCAGCGGCTGCGAAGTGGCCGTTGGTATGAAGAACCCCACCAGCGGAGATATTTCGGTTATGCTTAATTCCGTAGTTGCCGCCCAGCAGGCCCATGACTTCACCTACCGCGGCTGGGAAGTGAAAAGTTCAGGCAATCCCCTTGCCCATACGATTCTGCGCGGTGCGGTTAACAAGCACGGCCAGTGCATCCCTAACTATCATTTTGAAGATCTTTTTCTTCTTCATGAGATGTACAGCAGACGCAGTTTACAAAATCCTGCCTGTGTGGTTGATGCAAACCATTCAAACTCCAACAAAAAATACAGGGAACAGATCCGTATCTCCAAGGAAGTCCTTCACA
>JAEWPQ010000037.1 GCA_023460575.1 Bacillota bacterium | reverse complement strand
GCTTTATATCTCCAGGTCCGATTCCCAGCATAGGGGATATGGCTCCATGGAGCACATGGTAAACGCCTTCAAACTTTCCGGTTTTTTCATAGGCAGCTAAATCTCTGGTATCTTCCACCACCATAATCACCTTATGATTGCGTTTCTCACTCTTGCAAATGGGGCAGCGCTCCTGATCTGTCAAGGTAAAACACTCTTTGCAGTAATGCACGTTACGTTTTGCTTCGGTTATGGATGAAGCAAGACCTGTTACCTGTTCTTCCGGCATATTAATAATATGAAACGCCAGGCGTTGTGCAGATTTACTACCAATGCCGGGAAGCTTTGACAGCTCTTCAATTAATCTGGTTATCTGACTGCTGTAGTAATCCATAGTTAGAACGGAAAGCCTCCGCCTAATCCACCCATTCCACCGGTTAATTTAGACATGGCAGAACTGCTGTCTTCTTCCATCTGGCGGAATGCTTCATTGGTAGCTGCCATAATTAAATCTTCCAGCATCTCAATGTCATCGGGATCAACAACTTCCTGGGATAATTTAACGGAAGTCACTTCTTTTTTGCCGGAAACTGTGACAGAGACCGCTCCGCCGCCTGCTGCAGCTGTATATTCCTTCTCTTCAAGAGCTTTTGTTGTCTCTTCCATCTGACGCTGCATCTTCTGTGCCTGCTTCATTAAATTATTCATATTGCCAGGCATAGCGCCTGGAAAACCGCCACGTTTTGCCATGGTGTATATCCTCCTATTTTTTCATAATCATTTTATTCTTCTATTGTAATATCCATTAAAATATTGGCTTTTAATTCTTCATCGCTGACGTAAATGGTATCCATACGCTCGCCTCCGCCCCTAAGCCTTGTCTGAAAGGCAATGGATTTTTTATAATGGTCTTCCACATACCGTTCAATCTCCGCAATTGTGGTCTCTCTGCTTCCGATCATGTAATTGCTCTGATCAGAGAAAACAACACAAAGGCGGCTCTCACCAGCAGGTTCAACCACTGTTTCCCGAAAACTGGCACGTATGGGACCGCCAAGCTCCCGTATGATTTTTCCCCAGTCACTTCGGATCAAATTTAAGTCTTCTAACTGTCCCTGAGGAAGTGCAACTCTCTGGGCCGGAGTCAGGGGATCCGCCTCTCCGTTACCTGAACCCGATTCGGCAGATACCGGCGATGCTCCTTCGCCCTTTTGGAGAAATGTTCCGCTCTCCAGCTGCTGTTCAATGCTTTTAAGACGCTGAAGAATGGAATCATAATTCTGCTCCATCTGCGGACGTGTCAGCTTGATAAGCGCTACTTCTATGAGTACACGCTTCTGGGAAGCGTAGCGAAGCTGATTGGATAAATCTGAGAACACACGGATATACCGGAGAAGTGTCTCATGATCCGCAAGTGCGCTGTCTTCTCTTAAGAAATTCTGGTTCTCCGTTGACATATCCAGCAGATTATCTCCATCGTCCACGGATTTAATGATAAGCAGATTCCTTAAATACCAGATAAAATCAACCACAAACTGTCCCAATTCTCTCCCCTGTATCACCATATCTTCCAGACACGTAATACAGTCTTTGGTTTTATTTTGTGCAACGGCTCTGAAAAGCCTTCCAAAAACCGTGATATCCACTGCACCAAGTACATCAAGTACATTGTCATAGGTAAGAAGCTCACCATAGTGGAAAGCTATGCACTGATCCAGCAGGCTTAACGCATCTCTCAAAGCTCCGTCTGCTGACTTAGCAATGTAAGTCAGTGCTTTCTCCTCTACCCGGATCTGTTCCGCTTCTGTAAGTTCTTTCAGATGTTCTGCAATTGTCTCAACCGTAATTCGTTTGAAATCATAGCGCTGGCATCTGGATAATACTGTAACGGGAATCTTGTGCACTTCTGTTGTCGCCAGAACAAATATAACATACGAGGGAGGTTCTTCCAGGGTTTTTAACAACGCATTAAATGCTCCTGTAGAAAGCATATGAACCTCATCGATAATATAAACCCGGTATTTACCTTCTGTAGGCGGATACTGGACCTGCTCTCTGATCTCCCGGATGTTTTCCACGCCATTATTAGATGCCGCATCAATCTCTACAACATTCAGGGACGCACCTGCCGCAATATTCCTGCAGGTTCGGCATTCCCAGCATGGACTGCCATCTACCGGCTGCTCACAATTGACTGCTTTTGCGAAAATCTTTGCGATACTGGTCTTACCGGTTCCCCGTGTTCCGCAGAACAGATATGCATGCCCGATACGCTGGGATATGATCTGGTTTTTAAGTGTTTGCACAATATGGTCCTGCCCCTTCACATCTGCAAAGGATGAAGGGCGCCATTTCCGATATAATGCCGTATATGACATGCCTGTTACTCCTTATTTGTCGCCGAAGCTGATTCCTATCATCTTGGCTTCCTTTACGATGGAACATTCCGGATCGACGGTCTTTAATTTACCGGCCACCTCGGCTAAGGGCGCCTTTACAATCTCATTGTTATTGACTGCCACCATGTAGCCGTATTCCCTGTTCTTTATCAGTTTTGCTGCTTCTGCCCCAAGTCGGGTGGAAATTACCCTGTCATAAGGACATGGTTCTCCGCCCCTCTGCATATGACCGGGAACGGTAACTCTGACTTCCTGTCCTGTCCGTTCCGTGATCTGGGCTCCGATCTCATAGGCCACAGAAGGATAAATCACGCCGCTCTTCTTCTTTTCTTTCAGTTCTTTTTTCGTCAGGACCGCATTCTCTTTGGAAATCGCTCCTTCTGCAACGGCAATGATGGAAAATTTCTTTCCTTCTCCGGTTCTTTTCTTTAAAGCTTCTATAATTACATCCAAATCATATGGAATCTCCGGAACCAGTATAATATCGGCTCCTCCGGCAATCCCCGCATAGAGAGTCAGCCAGCCTACCTTATGACCCATAACTTCAACAATAAAGACTCGTCCATGGGAAGCAGCCGTTGTATGAATACAGTCAATGGCGTTGGTCGCCACATTAACCGCACTCTGGAAGCCAAAGGTTATGTCAGTTCCCCATAAGTCATTATCTATGGTCTTTGGCAGCGATACAACGTTTAAACCTTCCTCCCGTAAGAGGTTAGCTGACTTCTGGCTGCCGTTGCCGCCAAGAACAACAAGACACTCCAGCTTTAAGTTTTTATAGGTGTGCTTCATTGCTTCTACCTTATCAAGACCGTTCCCGTCCGGTATCCGCATCAGTTTAAACGGCTGTCTGGAGGTTCCCAGAATCGTTCCCCCTTTTGTCAGAATTCCGGAAAACTCTTCAGGCTTCATCACGCGGTAATTTGCATAAATAAGACCTTTATAGCCATCTTCAAATCCAACAATCTCGATATCATCAAACAGCCGGTATAATGCCTTGGCAACGCCCCGCATGGTAGCATTTAAGCTTTGACAGTCACCGCCGCTTGTAAGAATTCCAATTCTCATCATAAAAGCACACCTCTTCTTTGATTAGATTTGCTATTTGGAAATAGGTACTATTATACCCATTTTATTCTCAATTATAATACAAAGGGGAA
>JAEWPQ010000036.1 GCA_023460575.1 Bacillota bacterium | reverse complement strand
GCACTAAAAAGAGCTAGGTTCCCATCCTTCTCAAAATCGTGTATATATTCTTCCTGCTTTTGTTTTTCCGGAATATCCACCATTCCCAGAGGAACTGCCAAATGATAGTCATTGATTAACCCAACATCTATTCCTGTATGAATATGCGGTGTTATTAAATGATCTTTTAGTGGCGGCAGCCATGGTCTTTCTACCGGTGTGGATTCAGTCTGTACATAAGCCTTTGAGATATAATCTACCACCACATCCAACTGGGTCTGGTCCACATCATGGCTTTCCTTTTCTTCATTTTCCTCCATTGTCAGCAGACTTTTCTGTCCCAGGGAGTTGATTTCGTAGATCCTGTCATCAAAACCCTTTTCAGCCGTGTTTTCATTATAATCTGCCCCACTCCATGCAGACTGAAACAATTCGTATATTTCATTGTTTCCAACCTGCAGGTACGCACGCCCTGCCTGGGTAATCCGCGCTGCATCAGGTGTTTTTAATACCTCATTACTATCTGATTCATTCTGCACCTTTAAGGCCAGCTTAAACTTTGAGTTACTCCATATCTGATCGTCCACTACGCCGGAGGGTTTCTGTGTTGCCAGAATTAAGTGAACTCCTAAGCTTCTTCCGATACGTGCTGTACTGACAAGCTCTGCCATAAATTCAGGCTGCTCGTGTTTAAGCTCTGCAAACTCATCCGAAATCAGGAAAAGATGAGGCAGTGGTTTTTTTGCCTTTTTGCCTTTAAACAGCTTGGTGTAATCATTAATGTTATTTACTTCACATTCATTAAAAATCCTCTGTCTTCTCGCCAGCTCGCTTTTAATAGAAGCAAGGGCACGCATACTCTCACTTCCATCTAAATTTGTTATGGTTCCTAAAAGATGAGGCAGCTTGCGGAATAAATTGGCCATTCCTCCTCCCTTATAGTCAATTAGCAAAAAACCAACCTCATATGGATGAAAGTTAACCGCAAGGGATAATATGTATGTCTGTAAGATCTCAGATTTACCAGATCCAGTCGTTCCTGCCACAAGACCATGGGGGCCATGTGCCTTTTCATGTAGATTCAAATATACCGTATCATCAGCCGCTCTCACCCCAATTGGTACTGCAAGAGATTTATAGCAGCAATTCTGTTCCCATAAGGTCCTGATTGGCAATTCCTCGGGTCTTTTTACATGGAACATTTCAAAAAATGTAATGCTTTCCGGTATACGGTTTGACACCCCTTTACTATGCTGTAAAGCTGCCATCCTTCTTGCCATACGCTCCAGCTTGCAATCCTGATTATCCGGCAGGCTAATCACGCGGTTGTCCAGCTGCCCTTGATTCATCACTAAGGCAGCATACTCCACACCATCTATCTGGACAATTGTTTTGATGTTTTCAGGCAGATTTGACCGCTGATTTGTGGAGTAAATAATACTGAATCCCATATCCTGTTGATTCCCCTGTAAATACTCCATGATGCTGTTATTAATTACCAATTTGGGATTGTCAATGATAAACACGTAGTGGGGCAAAAAGAAGGTATCCTTTTTTCCTTCGGTCTGTGTCTGCTTTCTGCTTTTTAGTATCTGGGTCAGGCTTGCAAGAATCTGCTCGTTATGATTTTCCATATATACCAGACTTTTTACATTTACTGCCTTTATTTTACAGTGAGGATACCAGGTCAGCCAGGAAAAAGAATTTGCATCTTCCGGCTCTATAAAAGCAACAATTTCTACCTCATGATAACTTTGCAGAAAACAAATTTGTGGAATAATGCAGCGAAGCATGCTGTGTATGTGGGTTTTATCTCCTACCAGTCCCAGGTGCGCCTTTTTTAAGTCTATAATCGCCGGAACCTGCTTTATCACCTGATATGCATCCGCCAGTTCTTTCCCTTCCTGGTACAGTTCATCCTCTGACTCCATATCTTCATGGAATCTTACTGAAAATCCCGGTTTTATATTTGATGTTCCCAATGATATAGTAAGAAAATCCCCATCATCTGCTGTTCTCTCATAAATCCGGCTGGAATATGATTCTGTCATTTTTTCAATGTCACGAACCGAAGGATAGTGATAATTCATTGCTTCAATCTGCTGTTCGTATAAATTCTTTAATTCTTTTCTTTTACTTAGTAAATAGTTTTCGTAATTATCCTGCCTCCGTGCTTCCTCATCTTTCCGGTCCTTTTGCTCCTGTACCAGATTTACTGCTGTAAAAACCATGGTTAACACCATGCTTCCAGCGCTTACTAATACAAATAAACCGCGCTTCATTAACATGCTGACTCCCACGGTCATACACAAGGTACAAAGGGATGGGATCAGCTTTTTCAGAAACTCCCCCTTTTTCTTTTCTTCTATTGCAGAAGGCTTTTGAATCTCTATCTGTTCCGACGGAATTCTTTTTATAATCCGCGGGGAACGTTTATAAATGGGAAAACCTTGTATTTTCTCTAATTGATCTAACGGTTCATTCAATGTTGATTTGCACCCATTTCCCATACAGATTATTTGCTCTTTTGAAAAAATAAATATTACTCTTCCAGTGAATAATGTATCACCCTCACACAATTCGCAAAAACCTGAAACCCGCCGGATTCCATTGATATATAAAGTACCTTCATATAAATCAATTCTCTGATCAGCAATCACAAATAATAACGGTTCTTCCTGCTCTACTGTAATATGGCAATTCTCTGACGTACCTATATGGATTTCCTTTCGTCCTGCCATACCGGCTCTTTGTATCTGGGGTGCAAGCTCACATACTTTTATGCCCGTATTATTTGAATTTTGAAATTCCCTGCAGGACATGCCATTGATCATAACTGCTTCTTTCAGCGGCTCTATATGGATTTCCCCATGTTTGTCCTGGACCAGATCTTTATTAAACTGATAGGATTGTCCTGCAGATAATTCTACATAGGTCTTATCATTGAATAATATTACTGCTTTCATCTGCCTCTCCCTGCTCTTCCCCTTCTATAACTTCTGTGCCTTCTG
>JAEWPQ010000035.1 GCA_023460575.1 Bacillota bacterium | reverse complement strand
TAAAGCTTCTTGACAGCTGCAAACCGGCTCCAATTGAAAATGTTAATGAAACCAATGAACTGGAGCTGGAACTGATCCGGATTGATGAAGCTGTTACCAATTTAATGCAGGTTTTAAAGACAAAATCAGTCAGTTCACTGACCGTCGACTATATTAATAAAGAGTTGGAAGAACTGACTCAGACGAAAAGAAAATTATTAGAGGAGAAAGTAAAAATGGCCAGGAAATCTGAATTTCCGCAAAAAATTATTTTTTCCCAATTAAATAAAGAAGATAAGCGGGCTGTGGCATTTTCTTATCTGGAAACAGTTGTGGTTTACGAGGATTATATTAGTTTAGTATGGAAGAAGTAACGGAACATGACTTACCATACAATCATGGAACTCATATAGTCTACCATTTGATCTATGGAGACCCGCATGCCGTTTTGCAGCCACCACATAATCAGGGAAATCGCTGCGCCGGTATAATATTCCGACATGATGGCGATTGGAACCGGACTGGGAACACCTGAGCGTGTTTCATCCATACGAAAGCAACGGTCAAGATAGGTGCTGACCGTGTTTCTTAAAAGATCGGCCATAAAATCATTTTTAATATGGGAGGCACTCTGAACGAAAAAATCTTTATAATTTTTAGCATATTCAAACATTTGGCGGATGATACGCCGATAATATTCCTGCTCGGATTCTCCCTCTTCAATCTGTAATTCTATAAATTTACGCTGCTCATCCGAAAACATAGTCTCCAACAGCTGGTATTTATCCTCAAAATGCTTATAGAATGTGGTGCGGTGTACCATGGCCTTTTTGCAGATATCGGTCACGGTAATTTCTTCAAAGGGCTGTTTCAGAACCAGCTCAAAAAGAGCGTCACTAAGAAACCGGTAGGTTCTCAGCATACGCAGGTCAGTTGTCTGCTCTTCCATATATAGTTCTCCAATCTACACTTATTGATAAAATGTAGTTTAGGCTACACTTTACAAAGTCTGTTTCTTGCTTTTTCTCTGAAAAAATAATATCATGCAAATCGACAGGTGTAAACAAAAAATACCGAAAAGATTCAGCGGTGATGATAAAGGAGAAAGGCAATGACAGAGAGAAAGAGAATACCCATATGGGCGGCAGTACCTGTTTTGTGCGCATTGATGCTGGCGGGGTGCAGCGGTGATAAAGGACAGGGAGAAAAGGAAATGAGAAGTATTTCTGTTGCAACTGTAAGTGAAGCTGCTTATACGGACACACTAAATTTAAGCGGTAACGTAACTCCGGTTGAAACCGCAAATCTGTCGTTTAAGCTGGCTGGAAAGCTGAAGGACGTATATGTGCGGGAAGGTGATTCGGTGGAAAAGGGACAGAAGGTTGCTGAACTTGACATGGAAGATTATTCCCTGCAGGTCCGGGCTGTCCAGGCACAGTTTCGGGCTGCTGATGCTCTGTATGCGGCAGCAAAGATGCAGGCGGATACTGATGCTCCGTCGAAAATCGCACAGGCAAAGGCACAGCTGGTGCTGACTCAGAAAACTTATAACAGAGTTAAAACCCTTTACGAGGCTCAGGCGGTATCCCAAAGTGACCTCGATGAGATTTCAGCAAAGCTGGCGGCAGACTCTGAGACATATCACCAGGCACTGGAAGGAAAAAACGTGGCTGTCGCACAGGTTGAGGCAGCAGGGGCTCAGAAAGACCAGGCTGAAGCAGCTGCCGATAAAGCAGTCAGGGATCTGGCGGATACTGCGCTGAACAGCCCCATGAGGGGAGTGATATTAAAAAAGATTATGAATGGAGGTGAAACCGCAGCAGCCGGATATCCGGTTGTAGTTATCGGACGAACTGATGAGGTTTACATAGAAGTTGGTATTCCCGATGAACAGATTAATGAGATTAAGCAGGGGCAGAAGGCAGAAGTTTCCGTATATGGTATAGAAACTGCGTTTGAGGGAAGTGTTTCAGGAATTGGTGCGTTAGCGGACAGCAATACCCGGACCTTTACTGTAAAAATCCGTGTTAAAAATCCTGCCGGCGTGTTAAAACCCGGAATGATTGCCAATGTCACCCTACATACCGGTTCACAAAAGTCTTTTTTAATTCCATTGGACAGCGTACTGCAGCGTGCAAATGGATCAGTTGTATTTGTGTATGATACTGCCAGCGGCACTGTGGCCAGAAAAGTCGTGACAACCGGGGAGATCAGGGGCAGTTCCATTGAAATACTTTCCGGACTGGAGTTTGGAGAACAAATAGTGACAGAAGGTCAGTTTTTATTATATGACGGCGATGCTGTTCAGCTTGCAGAGGAGGTTAAGCCATGATTGCATGGAGTGTTAAGTATAAAAGCATTCTTGCTCTGCTGACAGGACTATTTATGATGCTTGGTATTTATGCTTATGTCGTAATGGAGAGGCAGGAAAATCCCGAGGTCACCAGTCCGGTCGCTTCTGTTACCTGTATTTATCCAGGTGCCAGTCCGGAGGATATAGAAAAGCTGGTTGTTAAGCCGATTGAAGATAAAATTGATACTATTTCGGGAATTAAGAAGCTGGAAAGCTATTCCGTGGATTCAGCCGGAGTAATTCAGATTACACTGAAAGATATGAGTGATAACGAAATAAATAAAAAGTGGGACAAGCTGCGGGAAAAGATTGATGAAATAAAGCCAGAGCTTCCTGCTGATGCACAGGCACCTGTAATAAAAACGGACTTTTCAAGCTCCTATGGACTTATTTTAGGCCTTTCAGGGGAAGACAACACCAATCAGGAGATGGCAGATGTAGCAAGGCAGATAAAAAATATGCTTTCCAAAGATACAGATGTGAAAGCTGTTGATATCATGGGGGATGAAAAGCAGCAGGTGGAGATTGACTTAAACATGTCAAAGCTTCAGCAGTATGGTATTTCTCCTGCCACAGTCGCCACTCAGCTTGGAGCCCGTAACATTAACATTCCCGGAGGTAACCTGGAACTTACAGGGACTAAAATACCGGTGCAGGTTTCCGGGGAATATCAGTCTATGGAGGAAATAAAGAATACAATTGTTTCTGTTTCCACAGATTCCGGAACTCCTGTTTATTTAAAAAATGTGGCTGAAGTTCTTCAGACACCCGTAAAGCCGGAAAAGCAGGTATTCGTCAATGGAAGCCAGGGGGTGCTGATCGGTGTCAAATATGGGGATGGAATCAATATATTAAATGTAGAAAAGCGCCTTCAGGATAAAATTGCCGGTTTTGTAAAAACAAAACTGTATGCGGGAATGAAACTGACAGAATTAAATAATCAGGCCAGTTTTGTAAAGGATTCCATTGATATGTTTGCAGATAACCTGATTGAAGGGGTTCTGCTGGTATTTATCGTTGTTCTTATATCTATGGGACTACGGTCAGCCGCTGTTGTATCTATTCCCATTCCTGTTATCTGTATTCTTGTATTTGGTTACATGTATCTGACAAGAATACCTCTTCATCAGGTAGCGGTTGCATCACTTATGATATCGTTAAGCTTAATGGTAGCAAATGGAATTGTTGCAAATGATAACATTCAAGTTTATATGGCCAGGGGGGAAACACTCACGAATGCCTGTATCAATGGTGTAAAGGAGGTTGGAATTCCTATTCTGACTTCATCACTGACTACGGTTGCCTCCTTTCTACCTTTGGCAATGATGAACGGAGATGCGGGAAAATTTGTAAAAACGCTGCCGATTCTGGTAAGTGTGGCGCTGGCAGGTTCTTATCTGACTTCTCTGACAATTGTTCCAGCTCTGGCTCATCTGCTTAACCGTCAGCCGGCCAAAGATAAGCCTGTAAAAGCGGAGCCCTCCAGATATGCTATGTGGATACAAAGAATAGCAGAAAAACTGCATCTAAAACAGCTTCTGGAAAAAGGGAATGAATTATATGGACGCTTATTGAGTTTTTCATTAAAGAAACCACGCACAGTTCTGCTGTTTTTTGCCGGACTGCTTGCAGCTTCCGCTCTTGTAGTTCCCACTCTCGCGGTGCAGCTGTTTCCTCCGGTAGAGCGTGATCAGTATGTACTCAACGTAACAACCCAGGACGGAAGTACTTTAGAGAAAACTCTTGCTCAAAGCCAGAAGGTAGCTGCTGTATTGGAGAATGAAAAATCCGTTAAATCTTTTGCAAGCACGTCTGGTGATGGTTTTATGAAATACTACGTTACCTTTGAGCCGGAACAGCAGGCGACGAATAAAACCCAGTTTCTGATTAATGGAACCCGTTCGGAGGCAGCAGCTGTAGAAAAGAGAATTCTTCAAGCAGTTCCGGGGATCAGTACTACCCTTAAATATCTGGAAATCAGTCTGCCCCTGACTTACCCCATTCAGGTACGAATATCCGGTGATGATATTGAAAAACTTCGGAGCGCAGCCGCTGAGATAGAGGAACGCTGCCGTACTGTGCCGGGTACCCGAAATGTGGAGGACAACTATGGAGATAACAGCTACCGCTTAAACGTAAATGTAAATGAGGAAAAGGCAAACCTTGTAGGGATCACAAACTACGATGTTGCCAGTACCGTACGAATGGCGGTAAACGGATTAGAAATATTAAAGATGAAACAGAAGGATCTGGAGAAAGATTCCCTGCCGGTTATTGCAAAAATATCCGATAAAGATAAAACCAGCAGGGAAATACTCAATACCATATTCCTGACTTCTCAGGTGACTGGAAAGAATGTTCCGCTGACGCAGATAGCCACAATACAGACCCAGTCATCATTAAACCAGATTATCCGCCGGAACAGCCAGCGGACAATTACCATTGGCAGTTATGTGAAAGATGGATACAATACTGCAGCAGTGATGGAAAATGTGGAAAAAAGCATGAAAGATCTAAGGCTTCCGGATGGTTATACTTTGGAATACGGCGGCGAAAGTGAAAACAGCTCGGATGCATTTTCGTCCATGACACTGCCCACGATTATTGCAGTTATCCTGATTTATATCATACTGGTATTCCAGTTTGGAGATCTTGTAGAGCCGCTGATTATAATGGGTACGATTCCGCTGTCCTTTATCGGCATTATCTGGGGCTTAAAGTGGATGGGGTATCCCATTGGATTCATGGCGCTGTTAGGTGCAATCAGCCTCATGGGAGTTGTTGTTAATAACGGTATTGTACTTCTGGATTACATCAAGGTGCTGATTCCCCAGTCGGGCAGCGTTAAGGAAGCCATTGTTAAGGCATGTGAAACTCGAATGCGCCCAATCATGATTGGAATGGTAACAACCGTTTTCTCTCTTCTTCCGCTTATGATTTCAGGAGGACCGCTATGGGCACCTATGGCCACAGCAGTAATATTCGGAATGATTCTGTCCACAGTTTTAACTATGATTGTCATTCCCTGTGCCTTTGCAATGATTGCTTCTGTACGTGCTGAAAAAAATAAAAATTAAATTTATTTATAAAAGGTTAGACAAGGCGTTGTTCACAATAATATGAACAACGCCTTGTTCTTTATATGGAGTTAAATTAAAATACTACTAAATAAACTATATTTTTTTGAAAGATATGTTATTATAGTGTAAAAGATTGAAAACGGGAGGTACTATGGAAAATCATATAAAAATAATTGATGCCATAAAAGAATACTGCCTTGGGCATTCTGGTTCCTATGAAGCAAGACCATTTGGGGAGTATCCAATCTGTTACAAGGTAATGGGGAAAATATTTGTGCAGCTCAATCCACAGGAAAATTTCTATAAAATAACTTTAAAATGTGATCCGGAAAAATCATACCTTTATCGTCAGCTTTATCCGGGAATAATAGTAAGGGGTTACCATTGTCCTCCCGTTCAGCAGCCGCATTGGAATACGGTTGATTTAGATGCGTTTTCAGATCAGGAGCTGTTGTTTCAGATGATTGATGAGGCTTATGAATGTGTGATAAATAAATTCAGTAAAAAAGCGAAAGAGAAGCTGCGCAGTCTGTCTGTGCTGGAGTTTCGGGATACGGATGGAGATGATCTGGATTTTGCAATGCTTTGTGGGAGGCTGGACCACGCGCTGGATGAGATTGTAGGAAGTCAATATCAAAGAAGCAGATATGATCAGTACAATCAGAGAGACAGTATTCATGATGTGATGGTTGCATATCACAATGGAAAAGCGGTAGCGTGCGGAGCATTTAAAATGTTTGACGAAACTCATGCGGAGCTGAAACGGGTCTATGTGGATTCATCACATCGTCATATGGGGGTAGGCGGGGAATTAATCCGGAGATTAGAAGCAAAGGCAAAGATGAAAGGTTATGTCTGGTGTATTCTGGAAACCGGGAGGCTGTTAGATGCAGCTCATTCGATGTACAAAAAGGCAGGTTACCAGATTATTCCTAATTATGGTCAGTATGCTGGGATGGAGGATTCCATTTGTATGGAGCGTAAAATATGATGGGGATAGAAAAATATGAACTTGGATTAAAGAAAAAATCATTCTCCCTGTACTTTCGTGGAGGAGAGATCTGGTGTGAGCATCTGGATTCTCTTTATGATCAGATGGAGCTGCTAAAACAGAAATTTATGCAGGATTTATTACAAATTCAAAAGCCGTCTTCCAGTTCATTTGTAGTGGTTATTCTGGATGATTCCAATGTTAACAGTGAAATGTTGGATCAGATTCTGGATGAGTTTTTCAAATTAAATAAGCAGCTGCGTAAAGTTGTCTTTGTGGGATTAAATTCAAAAATGAAACGATATATGAAAAAGAGAAGCGCAGATACCAGTTTCTTAATGATCTGCATGGATGATTTGGAGAAGGCTAAAGAATGGCTTGTAAGTAATGAATGAAGGGGGTATTATGAATAATAAAGAAATCATTGAGATAGCGTTGCTGCAATCAGCAAACGACAGTAATTGCTTTATGGAAGATTTTAATAGGAATGAGAATAAAGTAGTACTCTCTGTGAAAAATTCCAAAGCCCGAAAATATATCCAACCTTTGGTTTTTCAGAAATTCAGCAGATTCGGTATTTAATGCCATGGATTGTAAAGTTTACATTTGATGGTGAAAAACTCATGGGAATAGAAAAAATAGAGGTACGGAGAAGCAAATTATGTTTATGAATACAGACTTTTTAAAAAATAACGAAATATATCTCAAGTTAGTAAAAACAACTGTTGGTAACATTCATAAGCAATGGCTTCCTGCATATCATTTTGAAATTTATGATAAGCAGGGGGAAGAAGTTGGTGGTTGTGATTTAAGAATCGGACATAACAATAATGTATACTATGGCGGCAATATTGGATACCACATAAATGAACAATATCGTGGATCTCATTATGCAGGGAAAGCCTGCCTGTTACTGTTTCAGCTGGCTAAAAAACATAAGATGGATGACCTTATAATCACCTGTAATCCCGATAACCATGCTTCAAGGAAGACCTGTGAGTATGCAGGTGGAATATTAGAAAAAATTGTACAGATACCAGATGATAATGAAATGAGAAAAGCTGGGGAAACGGAAAAATGTATCTATCGGTTTTATTTACATGATTATTAGAAATTAGTGAGGTGACTAACAATGAAAAATGAATTACATGTCTTTTTTGATTATATCTGTCCGTTTTGCCTGAAGGCACATAACTATTTAAAGGAGCTTATGCCAGAATATCCGGACTTGCCTATAGTCTGGCATCCCTGCGAATCCCACCCAAGACCAGAACGACATGGTCCTCATAGTGATTTGTGCATTCAGGGATATTTTTATGCGATTGATCATGGAGTTAATAGTTTGGATTACCATGACCGTATGTACCAGGCAACCTTTAAAGACCATGTTAATATTGAGGATGTTGATGCTCTTGGCGATTATGTCAGTGATATGGTTGATGCGAATGACTTTAAACAATCGATTCGACAGGGGACTTATCTTAAAAAACTTGCGGAATCCAATAAACTTGCATTTGAATATTCTGGCGTCTGGGCAGTCCCTGCATATAGAATGGGGGATTTGAAATTAGATGCAGTTGAAAATGTGGGTGTTAATAAAGAACAGATGCGGCAGATTTTAAAGGGGGAAAGTAATGCAGCTGAAAAATAATATGTTATTAAAAATTGATAAGGCTGTCAAAACGGATGCAGCTGAAATAATTGAATTTCTTAATATTGTGGGTGGAGAGAGTGATAATTTATTGTTTGGAGCAGATGGTTTTCATATGTCGGTAGAAGCAGAAGAGAATTTCATAGAAAACCTGCTTAATTCTAATGTTTCGGCTCTGTTTACGGGGAGATTTGAAAATGAAATAGTATGCACAGGCAGTATAATGACCTCACCAAGAGAAAGAATATCTCATCAGGCGGATCTCGCCGTTTCAGTGAAAAAGAAATATTGGGGTTTAGGTATAGGAACACACCTGTTGCAGACAATGATTTCTTTTGCTAAAAGAAATGGTCAGACAGAGATACTGCATTTAGGCGTGAAAGAAGATAATTTAGCTGCAGTAAATTTATATAAAAAAATGGGATTCAATGAAATAGGCAGGCATAAAAACTTCTTTAAGATTGATGGTAAATATTACGATGAAATTCTTATGGATTTGCATTTATGAAACCAGCTCCCAGCCGTGAAAAGGGGAAAGCCATCATGCAAAGCTATTATTGGGAAACTCAAATTGAGTATTTGAAGAATACAAGAAAGCAGTTCTGGAATGACGATTATTTGGAATTTTTAGTAAAGCAAGTCTGGAAAATAGATCAGCCAGTCAATGTTATTGATTTTGGTTGTGGTTTTGGATATCTGGGAATAAAGTTAATGCCTTTGCTGGCAGTGGGAAGCACATATACTGGTATTGACTTAGGCGGGGAATTGCTGATGAATGCGAAACAGTTGTTTCAGAATGCCCCTTTTCAGACAAGATTTATAAAGGCAGATCTTATAGATTTTGTGCCAGCTAAAAAATATGACGTAACAATATGCCAGGCGGTACTGCGTCATATCCCGCAATACAAGCACGTTTTAAGAAATATGGTTGATTCAACAGCAGAGGGCGGAAAGGTCATATGTATTGAAGTGAATAGAAGAATGGAAAACGCTGGCTTATACATGGAGGGCGTTGATTTTCACATTGATGAGAGAGATGCACTTATAAAAGAGAAATGGCGGGAAGAAGAGCAAAATAACGGGCGTGATTATCTTGCAGGAATTAAGATACCTATTCTAATGGAGGAACTTGGTCTGAGAGATGTATCAGTTCGAGTCAATGATTTCGTTGAATTTATAAGCCGGAAACAAGACATAGATGGATATCACGAGCATATCAATGCGTTTATGGCAGAGCATGGGTATGAAGAGCACTTAAAAAACGGTATTTCTGTCTCAGCATTAAATGCAAGATCATTATTAATTTCATTTGGAACCAAATAATATAAATTTTAATACGTGGGAGTTATGAGATAAAATGGACTTTATGGAAACAGATTTAATAAAAAATCTTGATAAAATACACACAACAGAATTGGGCGCTCAGAGGATCAGAAAGAATCTGAGTCTGGACACACCGGATTTAATTGCATGGAGTAAAAATAGAGTTGAAAATGCAGACGGTATAAGCAGAAAAGGAAAGAATTGGTATGTGAATGCTGCCGGATGCACTTTAACTATTAACGCATATAGTTTTACAATAATTACAGCTCATAGAAACAAATAATGAAAAGAACACGCTGGAAATAAAGGAATTACATAAAACTGGCAACTGGGAACTTGCAGGTGATATTTTAAGTGAAGCAGCGTTAACTCTTGAAAACGCAGGTGCTGATTTAATAATTCTTGTAACTTACCGGATTTTGTAAGACGATTAAAAACTGTATGGTCAGAGTGGCTATAATGATTTATTGTTTTCCCTAAATGAAAGTACTCAAAAGGTATTGTAATCGAAGAGGAATGATTATTTTATGAAAATTGAAAGCACAAAACTTAAAGATGTTAAAATTATTGAATATGATCCCAGGCTTGATAACAGAGGCTTTTCATACTGTATCTATAATAAAAGCGAATTAGAGCAGGCAGAAATCAATTTTGAATACATTGAGGAGCGGGTGTACTTCTCAGAAAAAGCAGGCACGCTCTACGGCATTCATTTTCAGAATAATCCCAAACCACAGACAAAGCTTCTATATTGTATCAAAGGCAGGGGGATTGATTATGCGGTTGATTTACGAAGAAATTCGCCCACGTATTTACAGTGGGTTGGTGTAGAATTAAGTGCGGAAAACAGGAGACAGATTTACATTCCGAAAGGATTTGGTCATGCATTTATATCTCTTGAAGACGGAACTATGAATGTTATGCGTTTCGATGAACCATTTGACAGCCGGTTTTCACGTCAAATCGCATATAATGATTCTGAGATTGGAATTAAATATCCCATTAACGATCCAATACTCGCACCTCATGACAGGAATGCTCCGATGTTAGCAGAAAGTGATTTAAATCTATAAAAGTTTTATGGTGAAACTACAAAATAATAAAACGACAGAGAGGATGGCTGCCGATATGATACTATCTGATAAAACGATTATTAAAATGCTAAAAGAAAAAACACTGTTTATAGAACCCCTGAAAGAGGAACAGATTCAGCCCGCAAGTGTGGATATCCGCCTTGGAAACACATTTAGTGTAGTGGAAGATACTTCAGACGGAATTATCACAATGCAGAACGAGATCAAATACAAGACAATTGTGGCCGATAAATATCTTCTCCTTCCCGGTCAGTTTGTACTTGCAACCACGCTGGAGTATTTTGCAATGCCAGATGATCTTACCGCTTTTGTTGAAGGAAGAAGTTCTCTGGGCAGGCTGGGTCTTTTTATCCAGAATGCGGGTTGGGTTGATCCGGGGTTTGAGGGAGAAATAACCCTTGAGTTGTTTAATGCGAACCGCTGCGCGATTGAGCTGCAGTCTGGCCGCAGGGTGGGACAGCTTGTTTTTGCAAAGATGGATGAGAATGCTTTGAATCCATACCGGGGAAAATATCAGGGGCAGAAAGGAGCTACTGGGTCAAAGGTATTTATGGATAACGATTTAAAATAATTAATGGAGGCTGAAATGGTAATTACGTATCGAATCCCAACACCGGATGATATAAAGAAAGTCAGTGAACAAATCAAGCGCAGCTACGTAGCTGCATACGAAAGACTTATGGATCATGACTATTTATCAACGTTGAAAGCAGATCACTGGGAACCGATTTTGCAGGAAAGTATCCAGAACGGGGACACCTGTCTTATTGCAGAATGCGATGGAAACATTATAGGGAGTACCGTGTTTGGGACTGTTCCAGTCGGCGATAAAATCCATGCTCAGTGGCACGCATTCTATCTTTTGCCCCAATATATTGGCATTGGAGTCGGGCATTCGTTCTATCAGAAAATTGAGGAAGAAATGGTACGGCAGAAATGTGAGTGCTGTATGCTGGAAGTATTATCTTCCAATGAACGGGCAATTAAATTTTACATAAGACATGGTTTTACAAAGTCAGAAACTTTTGAAGTGGAAGAGAATGGCATGAGATTATTATGTGATAAAATGACGAAAGATTTCCGGTAAGGAGCGAACTATGGAATTTGAGATGCAGGAAAATGTTTTGACTGTAAAAGATTATCAAAAACTTAGAAGATCTGCGGGCTGGAACGAGTTACCAGAGCAGCAGATAGAGACTGCATTAAGGAACTCATTATTTACAATAGCAGTCAAATATCAGGAACAGGTTGTAGCTATGGGCAGACTTGTGGGATGAAGTTGATGATGTAGAGACAGCCCTGGAATTAATGATACGTGCTGGAGGAAGCCAGGTTGGAGAATTGGTCACGGCCCAATATCCCAATGATACAGAAGCTGTCTTTGTCTATGCCAGAGACCCGGAAGGCAATATTATTGAGCTGCAAAGCTGGGGGCAGAAAAATAAATAAGTATTTTTGGCTTTTTGCAGTATAAAGGAGTGTGAACAATATGGGCCAGATTCTGGAACTTGTGTGTGGATTAAAAGACAAAAATGATAAATATGCATATCAGTGTTTGAAAAAACTGGAGTCTGAAAGTTTAATCTCAGATGCAGTTTACCCATATTTTGATCTTTTTGCTGAACTATTAGATCATTCCAACTCATATTTCAGAACCAGAGGAATTATATTAATTGCAGCAAATGCAAAATGGGACAGGGGAAATAAAATTGATGAAATCATAGATCAGCTTCTTAAGCACGTGGAAGATGAGAAGCCAATTACGGCAAGACAGTGCATAAAAGTGTTGCCGCTGGTAGCTCAATATAAACCTGATCTGGCAAATGATATCAGCATGGCTTTGCGTAATGCCAATACCCAATTGTACAAGGACAGTATGCAGCCATTGGTTAATAAAGATAAAACAGAAGCATTAAATCGTATAGATAAGTTAAAATGATAAATCCACAGGGGGGACTGTAAATGCTGCATTATGAGTCATTAATACATGTAGAAAGAGAAGCAATATATAAGGCCTTTTTAAAAGCTTTTTCCGATTATCAGGTCCGCCTGGATATGTCATTTGCCCAATTTGATAAGATGCTGAAACGGAGAGGTTTTGATCCCAATGTATCCGTTGGAGCCTTTGACGAGGGAAGAGGTATAAATGAATCTCGGCGAAACAGTTGGTGTCGGTAATACTGCAACCGTATGTCCCCAAGAGCAGAATGTCTAACATAAAATAAAATCTAAGTATAAAAGAAAGGCGAGAAATGAATATACAGTTTGAAAACAGATACTACTCTGACAAATTAATGATAACAGAATATGTACATAAGATATTGTGTAAAAGAATTTATTTAATGGGAGCTGTATTTGCTCCCATTGCGCTTATCATGACCGGAATAACGCTGATCAGGCAGGATTACATCCTGACTGCAGTTTTCGGAGTTTGTCTATTTATCCTTATTTTCACGATTCTGATCACACCTCTTCTGACCATAAGACAGATGCAGGAATATGACAGGAAACTGAATAACGGGAAAAAGAATGAGATAATTATTCAGTTTGGTGAGAAAATCTCTATTTCCCAGGGGACATTTTTCCTGACAATCGAATATTCCCAGATTTTAAAAATTTATGAACTGAGAAATTCGTTTGTCCTGATGTTTACTAAAAATAGTGGAATCATTATTGATCCGAACGGATTTACCCTAGGTGATTTTAGTGATTTCAAAGAATTTATCAGCAAAAAATGCAATGTCCTGTAATGAAATTGTGAGTTTCAGAGACTGTTGTAACCGTATTGCTACTGAAAAATATAGGTATGTTACAATTATTGATAACATTATTATTAATAGAATATATAGTAATTGTTAATTAATAGTCAAATAATAAAGGAAATATTATGAAAAGTGTACTTAATTATCTCCCGCTTTTGTCGATATTATCCATAAGAGCTGAAGAAATACCAGCTGACTAAACGAGCGGAGGTAAAGCCTATGAACATTATAAAAAATTTAAAAGTATCAAACAAATTATGGCTGATTATTTTTCCTGCTATTTTCGCACTCATATTTCTGCTGTTTTTTTTTATTTATCGGTCCAACCAGATTATGGAAGATTCTAAGACAGCTTTATACGATGAGGTATTTGTCAGTACGGATAAAATCCTGAATGCAGACCGGGATTTTTATCAGGCGGCTATTGTGCAGAAGGAGATTTATCTGGATAAGGATAAATTAACAGATGAAGACATAGATAAACTGATAGCAGACTACGATGAAAATGTCAAACAGGTTCAGGACAGGGTTACAACCGCACTTGACAATGTAAAATCAAATGAAGCTCTTTACCGGAACTATCAGCATTCCACAGCCAAAATAACCTTAGAGCAGTTATATACAGCTTTTCAGGCAGACTTTCAAACATGGCTGAATGCATATGACATAAAAAATGGTACAGGGGATATGAAGTTATCACAATCCGGCTTTGACAAAGCAAGAGAAGATATTAATCTGATGACAGAACTGCTTGAAGATTATGCCAAAACCCGCTCTGCTGAAATTGAGAACAGTGTAATCCAAAGCATCCGGACATCAGTTGCCACTATAGCTGTAGTGATTTTTTTAATCGCTCTATTCTCAATTCAGACTGTCCGCTATTTAAAGACTAATATCCAGTATATTACCGGAATCAGCAAACGGATTGCCCAGGGAGAATTATCTCTTGAAATAGATGAGAAAAAAATCACCAGTGATGAACTGGGACAGCTTTGTGATGCAACCGGACAGACCCTCCGGCAGTTGAATGAATATAATTCGTATATCAATGAGATCAATGAGGTACTGGATATTATGGCTGGGGGAGATATGAGAATTACATTAAGTAAGGATTACACAGGCAGGTTCTCTTCTATTAAAAGTTCTCTGCTTCGCATTTCCTCCTCTCTGAATAAGACACTGACGACAATTGCGGATTCTTCCAGACATATAGATTCCAGTTCCAGGCAGATTTCTGATACTGCACAGTCCCTGGCCCAGAGCACAACAGAGCAGGCGAGTTCTGTGGAAGAACTTTCTGCTTCCATTGCAGATGTGTCTCAGCTGGTACATAAGAATGCAGCCAGTGTGACAGAAGCCGCTGATTATATCGGAGAGACAGTCATGGATATTAAAGAGAGCAATGCTTCCATGAAGAAGATGCTGGTTTCAATGGAAGAAATCGGCAGTTCCTCCGGTCAGATCAATAAAATCATTGCAGTAATTAATGATATCGCATTCCAGACCAATATTCTTGCATTGAATGCGGCAGTAGAGGCAGCCAGAGCAGGCTCTGCAGGAAAGGGCTTTGCGGTAGTTGCAGATGAGGTCCGGAATCTGGCAACAAAATCTGCCAGCGCAGCGCAGCAGACTTCTTCACTCATTGAAGACTCCATTAAAGCAGTTTCAGACGGCTCTAAACTGGCAGAAGATACGGCAGATGCGCTGGAACGGGTTTCCTCAAAGGCATCTCAGATTAATGAGATTATTCTTAAGATTAAAGAGGCTTCCTCTGAACAGGCTGTTTCCATTTCCCAGATTAACCAGGGAATTGAGCAGATCTCCTCTGTTGTACAGACAAATGCTGCGACTGCGGAAGAAAGTGCCGCTTCCAGTGAAGAATTGTCCGGTCAGGCAGCCCTGTTATATAGTGAAGTGGGTAAGTTTAAGCTTGCAGATGTATAACCCGTTTTGAATGTTACAATCATGCAACTTGAGTTTGAAGTAAATAATGTTGAATAGATTGATAAGGCAGGTTCATGGATTTACGGACCTGCCTTAACTGCGCCTATATGGTTGGTTACTGAATTGAAGTTTTCAGCCAGAGGTAATAGGTCTATAATTAACTGGTTCTTCCATTACATGGTCATGCCGGTAAGCGGAAAATATCAGACCAAGAAGAAGCATATTACAAATGATACTTAATTGCCCTTCTGAAATAAGCGGCAGATTGGTAAAAGTAGAATATTGATGTCCAAAATTTCCAAACAGGTATAATACTCCCTGCCACAGGAGGCACTGGCTGCATCCAAAAGCCAGAGATGACGCCAGCTGTCCATGGATTCGGAGAGAATACGTGAAAAGCAGAAGATAAAAAAGACCGATGGCCCCGATTAGCACGAGTCCTGGAATCCAGCCAAACAAAAAGATAAATACTGCTATCATATAATTATTATAGTAGTGCTGTGGCAGGATATCCCAAAGAGTCACATCAGCCAGCTTGTAATGAACATACTTGGGAAGGTTGTTCCCAGGGTTTTGGGAACTAAAATACCATGCTCCGGTGCCATAATCCATCATTTCCTCTGGCATTAGTTTCAGACCGTGAGTAAGAGGAGTTTTAGAAAGAAGTTCCTGTATAAGAATACCGTTGTAAGTATCGTCCCAAGTGCTGTATACAGAGGACTGCGGGGATAAAAATGCCTCTGTATTTTGCCTGCCGGATTCTGAAAGAAAAAGAGGACTTCCAAGAAATAATGCAAAAACCAGTGCGGCAGGATAAAGATATTTCTTTCTGCCGGTTATTATACCGCGTTGAATCATGAAGCAGACGGTACCCGATATACTCAGAAGAAAAATAATTTCTGCAGTATCGCCAAGGAATGGGCGGGTTGTATACATGAAAAACATCCATACAGTGGTACAGACTACAGCTGTTGTCAGAAATTTCTTTTTATTATGACGGGAGCAATATAAAAGAACCGTAATTACAGGGACAAACAGTATTGTGGCAAAATAGGCAGTGCTGGCTATTCCGTATCGGATTCCGTTAATTATTGTCATAATAAAGAGTAGTATTTGAACCAGATACAGAAAGCCTGTGAACAATGCAATTGATTTTCTGTATCTGATAAATAAAGGATACCCTTTCAGTACAGTAAAGATAAGGAGGGTGGCTCCTGTAATATAGTAGAGAGTGTGGCTAGCCATATAAAGTGGTCTCCATTGCATAAAACTGGTAAAAATAAAGCCTGTGAGTAAAAGAATTGCGCTGATCATAGTAAGATAAGGTGCTCTTTGAATCTTGTGGGCTTCATTAAGTTCCGTACCAATGGTTAAGGCATCTCCCATGTCGCGAAGTGCCTGCCGCTCTGCATCAGCAGGGGAATACCCTTTGATTTTGTAATCCTCGATACGGTCACTCATATGATCTTCCAGCTCCTGGCGGATAACAGGGCGCAGCGGCTGATAGGAAATCTGGTCAGTTACTTCATTCAGGAATTGTGAAACTGCTGTTTCTGGTGTCTTTTTATTCAAACTGAACACCTCCCATTACCTGGTTGATGGCGGTCTGATAGACCTCCCACTCTTTTGATTTCTCTTTCAGTAATGTCTGACCGTGAGTGGTTATTGCGTAATATTTGCGCAGACGGCCGTTGTCCGCCGTTTGCTGGTAACTGGTTACGGCTCCCTGTTGTTCTAAAGTGTGCAGGATTGGATAGAGAGTTCCTTCCTGCAGTTTAAAAACATCACGGCTCTGTTGTTCCAGTTCACGTATTATCTGGTATCCGTACATGCTTTGATAATTTAATAGTTTTAGAACCAGCATGGAGGTACCCAGGGCCATATACCGTTTATCCATAAAATGAACTCCTTTCTTTTTAGTGACTGTTATTTTTTGAATACATAGATAATCTAAGTATGATATTGATTATACATAGAATATCCAGGCGTGTCAAGTTAATGAAGCCGTAAGTGTCAAATGAAGTGACACTTACTGGGTTGTTATATTCCATTACCTAGGCTATAATAATTGCAATTGGTAAAGTAATATAAAAATACAAAAATGGAAAAACTGCATAGAAAAAGATACGGAGGAATATAACATGTTTGAACCCATGATTGCTGCATTGAAATTACAAAAGAGGCGAATCGTTTTTACTGAAGGAACAGATCCAAGAATATTAGAAGCAGCCAGCCGCCTGCAACGCGAAGAAATTCTCACTCCCATTTTGCTGGGGAATCCGGATGAGATCAACGCTGCTGCCAAAGCGTGTAACTGGCCGGTTGATGATATTGAGATGATTGATCCTCTGAATTATGATGGTCTGGATGAAATGGTATTAAAAATGACAGAATTAAGAAAAGGTAAAATGGACGAAGCAGCCTGCCGCGAAGCTCTGAAAAAGGCCAACTATTTTGGAACCATGCTGGTTCAGATGGGAAAGGCAGACTGTCTTTTGGGAGGAGCAACTTATTCCACTGCAGACACAGTGAGACCTGCCCTTCAGCTGATTAAGACCAGACCCGGCAGCAAAATTGTTTCCAGCTGTTTTATTCTTTCCAGGAAAACAGAAGGTGGGAATGAGATGTATGCCATGGGTGACTGTGCGATAAACCTTGATCCCAATGACGAGGAACTGGCGGAAATCGCATATGAAACAGCCCGGACAGCCAAACGATTTACTATTGATCCCAAGGTTGCGTTACTTTCCTATAGCACACTGGGTTCAGGAAAGGGAGAGTCTGTTGATAAGGTGAGAATGGCGGCAGAGAAATTAAAAACCATGAACCTGGATTTCCCCGCAGACGGAGAATTGCAGTTTGATGCGGCTTTTTCTCCTGTTGTGGCAAAAACGAAAGCGCCGGAATCAGCAGTTGCGGGTAAGGCCAATGTCTTTATTTTTCCGGATATCAATGCCGGTAATATCGGTTATAAAATTGCACAGCGATTAGGCGGATTTGAAGCGTTCGGACCGATCCTGCAGGGATTAAATGCGCCGATTAATGATCTTTCCAGAGGCTGTAATGCAGACGAGGTTTATAAAATGTCTATTATTACAGCAGCCCTTATATAGCTTATAAACAGACATTTCACTGTCTTTGTGAAAGGAGTTCCATATGTTTAGAGAAATGCGGCGTAAAAATCAGGTACTGTCAGCAGAAGAAAGCATTCAGATTCTGGAGCGGGGAACATCAGGAGTGCTGGCAGTATCTGGAGATGATGATTATCCATATGCTGTCCCCTTAAGTTATGTATACCATGATAATAAGATTTACTTTCATGGTGCAAAAACGGGTCAAAAGTTAGATGGAATTGTCAGAAATGAAAAAGTTTCATTTTGTGTCATTGATCAGGATCAGGTTGTACAGGATGAATATACCACATATTTTCGCAGTGTCATTGTATTTGGCAGAGCCCGTGTTATGGAGGAAGAGGAAAAAAGGAGAGCTCTTGAAGTCTTAACAGCAAGATACTCTCCTGATATAGATGAAGGCCAGCGCTCCGAGGCAATTGATAAAGGTTTAAGCGCTGTCTGCATGATAGAACTTAGAATTGAACACATGAGTGGGAAAGAGGCAAAAGAATTGGTAAAAGCAAATAATTGAAACTCATACTACCTTATCATTTTGTGAAAAGAGCTGATTTTTGAACGCTGTATATTTTTCTATCAGTGTTTCAATTTCCCATATATTGGATACACGTAAGGATTTTTCCATAAATTCCTTCATTTTATCATCGTCCTCTGAATCGGGAATTATTCTGTTTTTACAATATTGATCGTTATAAATTGCTATCGCATATGCTAATCCTATTTTTATTTTATTGAAACATTTATAATCATCGGTTGGACACTCTTCTGCAATATTTATAATTCCAGCCGGATCCTTTCCTTCTCTTTTCATTACTTCCTTGTAACCGGCAATTTCAAATGCCCCTTTAACAAATTTTTTGTAGTTTGAATAGCACATACTCAGGCCCTCCTTTGTGTGTTTAATCGGATTACTCTTTCCTTCCAATTAATATTAAAATTTGAATGAGTCAACCAGTAATTTCAGCGATACTGCCTGGGCAGATAATTCTTCTGCTGTGGCAGCACTTTCTTCTGCAGCAGCAGAATTTGATTGTACAACCGTGGAGATTTGATCAACACCGATAAGCATTTGGTTAATTGCATCATTCTCCTGTTCTGTTGCTGTAATGATTTCCCTCATACTTCTTACTGCTGTTTCGGTTTTCTCCACAACTTCCTTCAGTGAATATCCAGTTTCGTCAACCATACGTGACCCTTCTTCTACAGCAAGAATGGATCTTTCTATCAGTGCTGTTGTACTGCTTGCAGCCTGACTGGATTTAGCTGCTAAGTTTCTTACCTCATCGGCAACGACAGCAAACCCTTTACCAACGTTTCCCGCGCGCGCAGCTTCCACCGCTGCATTGAGAGCCAGAATATTGGTCTGGAACGCAATTTCTTCTATTACCTTTATTATTTTGCCTATTTCTGCAGAGGTGGCATTTATTTCCTTCATTGCGGTAATAAGATTATTCATCTGGTCGTTGCTAAATCTGATCTTTTCCCCCAGTTCTGACATGTACTTCTCTGAAGATGTGGCATTGGTGGTATTTAGTTTTGTCCTGGAAGAGATATCACTAAATGATGCTGCCAGCTCCTCTACAGATGAGGCCTGCTCAGTAGCACCCTGTGCCAGTCCTGTTGCACCGGCAGCCAGTTGTTCTGCACCGGCGGTGACCTGACTGGAAGCAACATCGATCTGTTGCAAAGTACCGGTTATATTATTCTTCATAAAAGTAATTGAAGTATAAATTTCATGCATGTCACCAACATAGGCGCTTTCGGGTACCTGAGGCATTGCTGAAAAATTTCCTCTTGCCATTTCTCCAAGAAGATATTTTACATCTTCTATGATTGACTTAAGAGAGCTGGTTAAAGACTTGGCAGACTGGGTCAACAGCATCGTCTCATCATTCGTTTTGATATCCTCAACAATACTGTGGAAATCACCTTCTGCCAGCTTCTCAAGCCGGGCTGTACATATCTGAACCGGCTTGCCAATTGTGTTTGCTAATTTAGCAGCGGATAGAAAGCTTATGATAAGAGTCAGTATAATTACGGCAGCGATCAGGGCTATACTTTTGAGTGTTCCGTCTAAAAAATCATAAACCGGGGCACTGATTGCGATACTCCAGCCGTTTGTTTCTTCAATTGGAGCATATGCGAGATATTTGTTCTCTCCTTGGTATTTGTAAGAACTAAAACCATTTTTTCCAGAAGTCATCTCTTGCAGTACGGCGGCCAAAGATGCATACTGGGAATCTTTCTTAGACTCTTCAATATAATTTGTCTGATTTTTAATTAATTCATAGTTTGGATGTGCAATCATGGTCCCTTTACTGTCTGTTATGTATGCATACCCATTCTTACTGATATTTATGGAAGAGACAAGAGTATTGAGGGAACTAACGTCTATACATGCCATAACAGCACCGATGACTTCTGAATTCTGGATACCATCCTTCCAGATTGGTGCTGCAATAGCACACACATAATCCCCGGAGTCTCTACTGTAAATTGGATCGCTGATATTTGATTTTCCCGCCAGAGCAGAAATAAAGTATTGTCTGTCACAAACGTTTAAATCTGAATTTGCAAGACTGACTCCCTCTTTATTGAATAAATATACTTGGTGCCAATTGTATGATTTTCTGTAATGATCTAATACTTCCAATTTTTCATTAATAGGTATATTATCTCCTGATAATTCTTTTACTGAGCCCAATGTTTCTACAATATTTAATTCAGATTTCAGACGGTATTCTACCTGACCGGCAGCCACTGTGGCAGATGTTGTTAAATTATTTTTCAGAATATAAATAGTTGACGAAAAATTAAGTAAACATGATAAAAAACCTACAAACAGAAGGGATGCAGAAACTAATAACATCGTCATAAATCTTATTTTTCCTTTAATTGTTCTTTTTTTCTTAAAATCGTAATTTACCATATTTTTCTCCTTTTTGTCAGTTAAAGTTAAAAATAAAAAATTAAAAGTAACATATGACTAAATATTAATACATTTACACTGAATTGTAAACTTAATATTATTGAGATGTCGGGTTTTATTTCGACAAAATTTGACAAAAAACATATAAATAATGGTTTCGTTTTTGTTAGTATAGACATTATATGGTTTCATTAATGTTATATGAGTAAATTGTATACAATTAAAAGTAATAAGAGCAAATTACGAGAATAAAATATATAATAAATTATAAAAGTCAAAACTAAACAATAATATTGAAAAATTATTAGCTATATGATATAATTGAGCTTGTATATTTTGTCGAAATTTAATGTTAAATTTTTAACAGCTTATGCACACTGCAAGGTATAAATTTAGCAAATAGACTGACTATTTATTGTACCTTATTACACTTTCCTTCCGTATGCAAAGTGGATACCCTGGACTGGAAAACCCAGAACACAAAAAAAATCGTCCGCCACATTGTAAAACATGTGGAACCCGGAGATATCATACTTCTCCACGATGTATTCCCTACATCTGTAGAAGCTGCGCTGGAGGCGATTGATGTATTAACCAAACAGGGTTATACGTTTGTTACAGCGGATGAATTATTAATTGATTAATGAACGTTTGAGGATCTGATGCCGGAATTGAAAAAAAGTATCACTAAAAGCTCTTCAACATTGGGATTTTCGTAATATAATTGTCTTAGTACAGAATGCCCATTTTATAAAAGGAGGAGTTAACATGTCAACAGCTGTAATTTGTACGATTTTAATTGTGATTTGTTATTTTGGATTAAGAAGTTCGATTAAAAGGACAAAGCAGGGTTGCTGTGGAAGCGGCAGTGAAGAAGTTAAGAAAATAAAAGCTGCTGACACCAATGAATCCCATTACCCATTTACCTCGACTCTTCAAGTTGATGGAATGACCTGTGCTAACTGCAGAAGAAAGGTGGAGAATGGATTCAACAGCTTTGACGGGATTTATGCAGCCGCAGATTTAGAAAAAAAGCAGGTTGTGATTCATATGAAAGAAAAATTAACAGAAATTGAACTTAGAGACATTGTAAAAAAGGCTGGTTATTTTCCAGGACGGTTTATATAATCCCAGTGCTTCTGGCGGAGGTGCCCCTCAATAACTATATTACAGTAATTGAGCGGCACTTTTCCTTTGCATTTAAAACAATATTTGATCAGACTGATTTATTGAATCCCTTTCATCATTGCATTTACAAGTTCGGGATAATAAAAGGTATAATTTATTCTGTCAAGCAGACCAAAGAGCTCGCCATCACCGTTTATGACACCATTATCCCACCAGATGCAGGGAATCCCTTTCGCTTTGGCTGATTTTACATAGAAATTAGCCCAGTCGGTACGCTGTTTCAGATTATTCTTATTCATTGCTCCGAATTCACCTATAATGACCGGATGACCTTTGGAAATGAAATAGCGTTGGATATTGTCCATCAGATAGGTTATGGCCCCGGTATCTTCTCTGTTATCAAGGCGCCACTCCGGAGTTCCGGAAGTATTCAGGGCAAAGTCATACGGAGTGTAAGCGTGTATAGAGACAATGATCTTATGATCCTTTGGTATAACAAAGTTATCCCAGGCATTTGAGGAAGCAGCAGCGGCATAAGGCGGTATCATTAAATGCCTTAAAGGGTTGTTCCCGCCAGAGCTGCGAATGGCCTTTACAAAAGCAGCATTGAAACGGTTCACGACCTCCTGTCCTTCTTTATTACCGCCGTTCCACTCGTCAGCTGTACCCTTTTGCCGTGGTTCATTCAGACCTTCAAAGATCAGATGCTCATCATAATTTTTAAATCTTTTTCCAATTTGGGTCCATACTTTTGTAAGGATTCTGGTGGCAGCAGCTTCATTTGCGAAGGAAGGAAAATGCCATTCCTCATGATGAAGGTTCAAAATAACGAACATTCTGTTATTGATGCCATAATCTACAACCTCCACAACCCTGTTAAGCCACGCAGGATCAATGATGTAATCCGGTGCAGGTCCAAGGTGCTTTTCCCAGGTAGTTGGAACTCTTAATGCATTAAAACCGCCAGCCTTGATTTTATCAATCATGGCTTTATTCGTTTTTGGATTCCCCCAGGAAGTTTCGGAAGAAAGACCAAAACCTCCGGTTGCATCCAGGGTATTTCCTAAATTCCAGCCGATACGGATTTCCTTTACCAGTTCAGTAGAAGAGATATTCCTGATGGATGAAGGACTGCTTGCTTTTGTTGCGGCGGTCTCATTCATAAGACCTGCCTCTTCAGACATAAAACTCGTTGTTTTCATGTTTTTTGTACTCATATACCCTCCTATAAAAAATTATTTTTACTACAATTAGAGAATAGCACGTTCTGTATCAGTTTAAAATGAAATTGAGTGCAATAAAATATGTTAAAATGAATAAATGGAAACAGTTATAGGTTACATAGCATAGCAGATTTTAGAGAAAAAAGAATATGATGATACATATGAATGAAAGGAGAACAAATGTTCTTGACAAATGAACGGATACTGCCCATAATAAAGAAAAAGAGAACAGAATATGCCCTGTTTATATGACTGGATACGGGATAACGTATGGAGGAGAAGAAAATGGATTTATTTGATTATATGAGGGAAAATACGATGGAAAAAGAATCCCCTCTTGCTTCCAGGCTTCGTCCATCCACCCTGGAAGAAGTGGTGGGCCAGCAGCATATTATTGGAAAGGATAAGCTGCTTTACCGCGCGATCAAGGCGGATAAACTTGGATCTGTCATATTTTACGGACCTCCGGGAACCGGGAAAACCACTCTGGCCAGAGTAATTGCCAATACTACCAGTGCGGATTTTAAACAGCTGAATGCAACCGTTGCTGGAAAAAAGGATATGGAAGAAATAGTGAAAGAAGCTAAGGATTCTCTGGGGATGTACGGGAAGAAGACCATTCTTTTTGTAGACGAGATTCACAGATTCAATAAGGGACAGCAGGATTACCTTCTGCCTTTTGTAGAAGACGGTACATTAATATTAATCGGCGCTACCACGGAGAATCCATACTTTGAGGTAAATGGTGCTCTTCTTTCCCGTTCCAGGGTATTTGAACTGAAGACACTGGAGAAAGAAGATATTAAGGAACTGATCAGACGGGCGGTTTACGATAAAGAGAAGGGAATGGGCGCCTATGACGCAGTCATTGATCCTGAGGCAGAAGATTTTCTGGCAGATGTGGCAAACGGCGATGCAAGAGCAGCATTAAATGCGGTGGAGCTTGGCGTCATGACAACGGAAAGGGATCTTCATGACGGGAAAATTCATATTGATATGGATGTGGCACAGGAATGCATTCAAAAACGTGCAGTCCGGTACGATAAAAACGGTGATAACCACTACGATACCATATCTGCATTTATTAAGAGCATGAGAGGTTCGGATCCCGATGCAGCAGTATATTATCTGGCAAGGATGCTTTATGCAGGGGAGGACATTAAATTTATAGCCAGAAGAATTATGATTTGTGCGTCAGAAGATGTGGGGAATGCAGATCCACAGGCGATTGTGGTGGCAGTAGCGGCTGCCCAGGCAGTGGAGCGTATCGGGCTTCCAGAGGCCCAGATTATTTTATCCCAGGCAGTTACCTATGTGGCATGTGCTCCCAAAAGCAATGCATCTTGTATCGCAGTATTCGAGGCGCAGGATGCGGTAAAGAATAAAAAGACCATGCCCATACCGGTTCATTTGCAGGATTCCCATTATAAAGGCTCTTCAAAGCTTGGACATGGGCAGGGATATCTCTATGCCCACGATTATGATAATCATTATGTGAAACAGCAATATCTGCCGGATGGTCTGGATGGCACGGAATTTTACAGGCCTACGGAGAACGGATATGAGAAAAAAATCAGGGAACACTTAAGCTTTCTGAAAAAATAACTTTTCTTTTTATATATTAAGGTATATAATAGGCATATCGTACGACCTGATTCAACTTGATTAGGACCGGAAGTGTATTCCGGTCGTCTGTTTGCGATATTCTATCGTAAATCATTCCCAAGATTACGAAACAACTGGTATAAGGAATTATGAAGGAGATTAATATGCGTGAAAAATTACAGACATTGCCGTTAGCGGAGTTAAAGGAGCTTGCCAAGGCCCGGGGGATAAAGGGCTTCAGTTCCATGAGAAAGCCCGATATTATAAATATACTCTGTGAAAAGGAAGGAGAGACTTCTGATTTCACAGTTGCGGCCGGGAGTGTTTCGGCAGAAAAAAATGAACCGGTAAGAGAGCCGGTAACCGAACAGACAGAGAAAGAAAACGGCAGACCGTCCGTACCAGCCCCCCAGCCCCAGGTACAGTCCACCCAAGAGCAGCAGAACACACCGGTTCAGAATAATGTTAAGAAAACGGTTGTACGTTCCTACCGTCAGGATACACAGCAGAGAACATACCGCCCGACAGGGGGAGCAGTTCCTGAGGGAAATAACAGATATGACAATTCCGGAAGAAGTGAAGGAATGAACAGGAATGAAGCGCCGGTAAAGCAGGAGAACCCTGTGAGAGTGGAATCAAGGCAGGAATATGGTGCGGAAGAACCCAGGGTGGATTTTCAACCAAGCCCTGAACTTCAGGAGCTTGACAGCGGAATTGATGCCCATGGTATACTGGAAGTCATGCCTGATGGATTTGGATTCATCCGTTGTGAGAATTATCTCCCTGGTGAGAATGACGTCTATGTGGCGCCATCCCAGATCCGTCGCTTTAACATGAAGACCGGAGACATTATTCATGGCAGCCGCAGAGTAAAGACTGCAGCAGAAAAGTTTGCAGCTCTCTTATATGTGAAGAAGATTAACGGATATCCCACCAACATGGCAGAGCGCCGTCCGAACTTTGAAAATATGACTCCCATTTTTCCTGACAAGCGTCTTCATATGGAGACAGACGGAGGAAAGAATATCACTGCCATGAGAGTGTTGGATTTATTAGCTCCCATTGGAAAGGGGCAGAGAGGTATGATTGTATCTCCGCCAAAAGCAGGTAAAACTACTTTATTAAAGCAGGTGGCCAAAGCAATCACACTTAATCATCCTGAGATTCATCTGATGATATTACTCATTGATGAACGTCCGGAAGAGGTTACAGATATCAAGGAATCCATTGTAGGTAATAATGTGGAGGTTCTTTATTCCACGTTTGACGAACTTCCAGACCGCCACAAACGGGTATCGGAGATGGTAATTGAGAGGGCCAAGCGTCTTGTAGAGCATGGAAGAGATGTGGTAATCCTTTTAGACAGCATAACCCGCCTTGCAAGAGCCTACAACTTAACGGTTGCACCAAGCGGAAGAACTCTCTCAGGCGGTCTTGATCCTGCAGCTCTCCATATGCCCAAGCGCTTTTTCGGTGCAGCAAGAAACATGAGGGAAGGCGGAAGCCTTACTGTGCTTGCCACAGCACTTGTTGATACGGGAAGCCGTATGGACGATGTTATTTATGAGGAGTTTAAAGGTACAGGTAACATGGAGCTGGTGCTTGACCGGAAGCTTTCAGAGAAGAGAATCTTCCCGGCTATTGATATTTTAAAGTCAGGAACCAGAAGGGATGATCTCCTCCTTACCAGAGAAGAAGCAGAGGCTGTGGACATTGTGCGTAAGGCGACCAATACATTAAAACCCGAAGATGCAGTAGAAAAAATTCTGGACCTGTTTTCAAAAACCAAGAATAACCGGGAATATGTAGAGATGTCCAAAAAGATGCGCTTTTTCTAAGGCTGTAATCTTTTATATAATAAATGCTTGCATTAAAAATTTTTCTATGTTATACTATACAAGCTGTTTATTAGACAAAGTCGGTTTACGAACCGCGATTTAATAGAAATCAGAGTATGCGAGGTGAAAATCATGAAAGAGGGAATCCATCCAAATTACTACCAGGCAAAAGTTGTTTGCAACTGCGGTAATGAATTCGTAACTGGTTCTACAAAGGAAGACATCCACGTAGAAGTTTGTTCTAAATGCCATTCATTCTACACCGGTCAGCAGAAAGCTGCTTCCGCTCGTGGACGTATTGATAAATTCAATC
>JAEWPQ010000034.1 GCA_023460575.1 Bacillota bacterium | reverse complement strand
CTTACCGATAGTTCCTGAACGGCTCTGCATGCCTCTCCAAGAAATCCAACCTGATCTTCTATAGGCTGTGCCATCTTTTGTCTTCCTCCTTCGGTTTTTCCTCTCACAATTTTATCATAGGTTGATTGGTTTTACAATGTCCTGTATTTCATCCTTGCCATATTCCTGCACATAATGCTATAATCGTTTCAGAAAAATACTGGCGTTTAACCGAAATTTATCAGACAGAAGGGAAAATCATTATGTTTCGTATGTGGGCAAAATTAATAAACAACACCCGGATCGTTAAGGATACAGTCATCTGCATCTCAGATTACAGTCTGTCCAGGACTTCCATGGTCTTTCAGTCTCTGGAGGAAATCTGCTATCAGTTTGATCTTGGAAAGCCCATATGGCTTGATTCCACCGTTAAGGACTTCAAAATTCATTCAAAAGCAAGATTTACTCAGGATAATTTTATGGAACCCATCGATTTTGATTTTTTGGAGATTCAGATTATAGAAGAATAACCTTATACTCTTTTTAATAAGGAGTCTAATTTCTCTCGTTTATCTGAACGTTCTACAGAAGTTCTTGCATAATACTCAGTTTTTCACACTTTACGAATCCTCTTTATCTACAATCTCAAAGCTTACTTTTTTGATTGATTTTTTAGTTTACATTTTAGATTAAAATTTCTTTATTAAAGTTAGAAGCAATAATTCAGACAACTTGTTATCCACCTGCAATAAATAGGGAAAGGAGAGGCGAGAGATATTTCACAGGTAAGGAACAGCTGCTGAACTGATTGTTAGATCAAAAATATAAGGAGGTTATCGTATGATAAGCAAAGAATTATTTAAACGTAATTCGGTTACATCAGATAAACCAAACCAGGCAGCCAAAATTACCGCCAAAAGCACGGACGAATATCAAAACAGATTTATGGAACTTTGGGAAGATATTAAGGATCCGAAAAATGGGTATTTCAGTTCTAAAGGTATTCCATATCATTCTGTTGAGACTTTGATTGTAGAAGCTCCGGATTATGGACATGTTACTACAAGTGAAGCTTTCAGCTATTATATATGGCTGGAGGCCATGTATGGTAAATTCACAGGAGATTTCAGCGGATTCAAAACAGCCTGGGACACAGCAGAATCCTACATGATTCCAACGGAAAAAGATCAGCCCGAATCCAGCATGAAGAAATATTCAGCCAGCAAGCCTGCTACTTATGCCCCGGAATGGGAATTGCCAAGCTTATATCCTGCCCAGCTGAATTTTGGTGCAGCTGTTGGATCTGATCCTATTAACAGCGAACTGGCCGCCACCTACGGCAGCAATACCATGTATGGAATGCACTGGTTATTAGATGTAGATAACTGGTACGGCTTTGGACGCAGAGGTGACGGTGTTACAGAGCCATCCTATATCAATACTTTCCAGAGAGGTGAACAGGAATCTACCTGGGAAACAATACCGCAGCCATGCTGGGAAGCAATGAAGTTCGGCGGCAGGAATGGATATCTTGACTTGTTTACAGGAGACAGCAACTATACAACTCAATTCAAATATACCAACGCACCCGATGCAGATGCCCGTGCAGTTCAGGCAACTTATTGGGCTCACCAATGGGCTGATGAATATGGCATTGACCTAAAAATCTATGATTCCAAAGCCAGTAAGATGGGTGATTATTTAAGATATTCCATGTTTGATAAATACTTCCGTAAAATCGGTTCTCCGACAGCTGCTGGTACTGGGCATGATGCAGCTCATTATCTGATGTCCTGGTATTATGCATGGGGCGGCGGAGTAAGTTCCGACTGGTCATGGAAAATCGGATGCAGCCATAATCACTTTGGATATCAAAATCCCATGGCGGCCTGGATACTATCGGAAGATGAAGATTTAAAACCCCTCTCCCAGAAGGGAGCCAGCGACTGGAAGACAAGTCTTAACAGGCAGCTTGAATTCTATCAGTGGCTGCAGTCTTCAGAAGGTGCAATTGCCGGCGGAGCAAGCAACTCCAATAAAGGTCGTTATGAAGCATGGCCAGCAAGTGCATCTACCTTTTATGGAATGGGATATGTTGCAAATCCCGTTTATGCAGATCCTGGAAGCAATACCTGGTTTGGCTTTCAGGCATGGTCCATGCAGCGTGTAGCTGAATATTATTACAAGACAAATGATGACAGAGCAAAAGCTATTTTGGACAAATGGGCAAGCTGGATTAAGTCAGTGGTACAGCTGAATGAAGACGGAACCTTTGCTATTCCAAACGGTCTTGATTGGTCAGGACAGCCTGATACCTGGACCGGTACTTATACTGGCAATCCGAATCTGCATGTGATAATTACCAGCTACGGCACAGACCTTGGTGTTGCTGGTTCCCTTGCTAATGCCTTACTGTATTATAGCAAAGCCTCTGGTGATGATGATTCAAGAATTCTGGCCAGGGAGTTATTAGATCGTATGTGGAATCTGTACAGAGATGATAAGGGTCTTGCAGCACCGGAGTCAAGAGCAGACTACAAACGGCTCTTTGATCAGGAAATCTATATACCAGCTGGTTGGACAGGGACTATGCCAAATGGCGATGTCATTAAATCCGGAGTTAAATTTTTGGACATTCGTTCTAAGTACAAAAATGATCCGGATTACGAAAAAGTTCTTACTGCTTATAACAATAATACCGATCCGGTATTTAACTACCACCGTTTCTGGGCACAGTGTGATGTCGCCATTGCAAATGGCGTATATTCCCTGCTGTTTGGAAATGGCAATGAACCAGTAAACAACTCTGCCATAAGCCCTGTAATCGCAGCATTTGATAAGAATAATGCTGAACAGAAAGATATATTAGTAGCGCTTACCCTAAATGGTAATACTTTAACCGGTATTAAGGATGGAAGCACTTATTTAACTGAAGGTACAGATTATACCTTATCCGGAAGTACTGTCAGTTTATCTAAAAGCTATCTGTCAGGTAAGAGTATTGGTGACTTAAAGCTTGTTTTTGATTTCAGTAAGGGCGTTGATCCGGTATTGACAGTGACAATCACTGATACCACACCAAGCGGCTCCGTTACACCTGCCGCAGCCACTTTTGATAAGAACACTACGAAACAGGCGGATATTGCAGCTGTCTTAGATACAGCAGGATATACACTAAAGGGTATTAAACTGGGGAATAGTGCGCTGATAGAAGGAGCAGATTATACGACATCCGGAAGTTTAGTTACTTTCCTAAAAACTTCTCTGGCTGGTCTTGAGACGGGAATCTATAATGTAGTATTTGATTTAAGTGCAGGAACAGATCCCGTAATGATTCTGACAGTAGTAGATACTTCCATTGCAAAAGGCAGTATTAAAATACAGATGTATAATGGAACGACATCAGCGCAAAGCATTTCTCTTAGTCCGAAATTCAAGATCTATAACAACGGTACAACCGGAGTAAAACTTTCTGATGTAAAAGTCAGATATTATTACACCATAAACGGAGAATCGGATCAAAACTTCTGGTGTGACTGGTCATCAATTGGAAGCAGCAATATTACAGGAACCCTTGTTAAAATGCCTGCTGCAAAGACGGGTGCCGACTACTATCTGGAAATTGGATTTACATCTGAAGCCGGAAATCTGGCAGCTGGAGAATATATAGAGGTACAGGTAAGAGTTACAAAAAGCAACTGGACGAATTATACTCAGACAGATGACTATTCCTTTGAGGGTTCCGCGATGAGTTATGTGGATTGGCCAAAGGTTACAGGATATATATCTAGCAGCTTGAAATGGGGAATAGAACCTTAAGTTATATTATACAGGCTAAAACCATAATTATCTGAAGGAGCTGCGTATAGATGATTAAAACCATCTATACGCAGCTCCAATATTTCACGCCTTGGAATACAAGGCTTTATTATATTTTTAAGCTCTTATAATCTCTTTAAAAGCTCTTCTCTCTCCTTCTCAAACCCGGGTTTTCCAAGCAGAGCAAACATATTCTTTTTATAACTTTCCACACCCGGCTGGTTGAATGGATTCACTCCCAGAATATAGCCGCTTACACCACAGGCATATTCAAAGAAGTAAAACAGCTGTCCCAAGCTGAATTCATCCTGATCCGGAATGTTAACCATCAGATTCGGGACATCTCCGTCACTGTGCGCCAGAATCGTTCCATTCATCGCGCTCTTGTTAACGAAGTCCACGCTCTTTCCCGCCAGATAATTCATTCCGTCTGTATCAACCTCTTCTTCCTTTAAAAGGATCTCTGCCGGAGATTCTTCCACGTTTAATACCGTTTCAAACATAATTCGGGACCCATCCTGAATAAACTGTCCCATAGAGTGCAAGTCTGTGGTCAAATCCACTGCTGCCGGGAAAATGCCTCTCTGATTCTTTCCTTCGCTTTCTCCAAACAGCTGTTTCCACCACTCGGAAACATAATGAAGGCTTGGCTCATAATTTGCCACGATCTCAACAGCTTTTCCTTTTCTTAAGAGGATGTTGCGGACCGCCGCATACCGGAGAGCACCGTTTGACTCATAAGGTGTGTTTACTGCCTCCTCTCTGGCCGCTGCCGCGCCTTCCATCAATTTATCAATATCAGCACCGGATACCGCAATCGGAAGAAGGCCGACTGCCGTAAGCACTGAGAAACGTCCTCCCACATCATCCGGAACAACAAACGTCTGATAACCTTCCTGGTCCGCTAAATTCTTTAACGCACCCTTAGCCTTATCCGTAGTGGCATAAATCCTTTTATTTGCCTCTTCACGTCCATATTTTTCGATCAGCAGGTCCTTAAATACGCGGAATGCAATTGCAGGCTCTGTGGTTGTACCGGATTTGGATATAATATTAACGGAGAAATCTTTTCCTTCCAGCACGTCCTTTAAATCCTGTATATACTTGCTGCTGATGCTGTTGCCGACGAAATAAATCTCCGGAGTTTTACGCTTTCCTTTTGGTAATACGTTATAAAAGCTGTGGGATAAAAATTCGATCGCTGCTCTGGCACCAAGATAAGAGCCGCCGATCCCGACAACAAGCAGTACATCCGAATCACTCTGAATTTTTTCTGCTGCTGCCTTTATTTCCTGGAACTCTTTTTTATCATAATTGACCGGTAGATCAATCCACCCCAAGAAATCATTACCTGCACCAGTTTTGTTCATCAGCACATCCTTTGCACACAGTACTGTGGCTTTCATGTTATCCATCTCTTCTGCTGATACAAATCCTGCTGCCCTGGAATCATCAAAAACTATATTTCCCATTGCTAATATTCTCCTTTTCCTATTATGTCAGGTTCCTGACTGCCTGTTTAGGAAAATTATATCATAGAACTCATCGAAATGCGACTTTATTTTCTTATGCTCTCCGAATGTTCATGTTAAATACTCCTGGAGAATTTCGCCGATCAGCTTTAATTCATCCGGGTTTAGATCCTTAAGCCAGTCCTCTCCCTGCCTGTTCCCCCGCTCTTTTTCCCTGCTTGCCGCAATCTGCTCCAAACTCTTTTTTAAATAGTCCACATCACGGACGGAACCTCTTGCTTCCGATGCTTCCATGGATTCTCCTCTCATTGTCACATGCTCCATTTCATCAGAATATTCCTCCGCCTGCTTTTGTGGACGGTTGCGCACCCTCTGTCTGGCGCTCCTTCTGTCGGCCTTTCGGTCCGGCTCTGCTTCCGGTTCTGCTGTGCCTCTTGACTGTGCTCCGTAAATCGAACGGATATTTTCACGGGGCTCCAGCCGCGGTCCTGACATGGAGGCTGATTCCTCCCGCTCCTGATCCAGCCGGTAGATCAGCGTATTCTCCAGATAATTGTCCAGCGCTGCAAACAGCTGCTGACGCTTTTCTGTAATTCCGGCACCATGGTCCACCAGTATGGTAAACAGTCCTGCCATAATTCCAACGGAGCCATACAGTACAATATAGTAAGGATCCGTACGGTACCAGTAAGAACCAAACGCGGCTGCACCTCCCGCTAAAAAGCACCACAGTGTCATCTGATTGGAAAACATGTTCCAGCCATGAAGGGTGATACCCATATGTTTAAAATCATACATCTGCCTTTCCAAATAAGGCTTGACCCTGGGAATCCCCTGGTTCACCTGATAAGTTGATTCGGTCTTCTGTTTAAATGCACGAAGATTCCTGTTTTTGGTTAGTGTCAGATTATCTGATTCCTTAATCAGTCTTTTGTAGAGGTTACGTGTCAGCCATCTGGTAATAATGCCAATGCCGCATAAAACTGCCAGCACGTATAACGCTTTGCCTGTCTGTAAAAATTCCAGCATAATAATAGCTCCCCTTTCTTCCCGGCATCTCCGGGTGATAGGTTTATTATAAACACCCGGACTGCCTTTGGGAAGATGAGAGAGCCTA
>JAEWPQ010000033.1 GCA_023460575.1 Bacillota bacterium | reverse complement strand
CCACGGAGTAAAGGCCATAATCGGGTCATCATTTATTGATGCCGGGGGAAATGAAATGCTGGGGAAACAAAGTGATTATTTTATTGGAATAAAGGCGTCACAAATTAAAAAGTGTAAAACTGTCATTGCTGTCGCTATGGGGGAAGAAAAGACAGAGGCAATTAAAGCCACTTTAAAAGGGGATTATATTAACGTTTTGTGCACGGATTTGGTAACAGCACGGGGATTATTAAAATAATTATGGAGGTATTTATGGGGAAATATTATATAGGATTCGATTGCGGAACGCAGAGTACTAAAACGGCGATTTACAGCGATGATACTACATGTGTTGCAGAAGAACTGATACCCACAGAAATCGAATATCCAAAAGCCGGGTGGGCTGAAATGGATGCGGACCATTACTTAAAATCAGTGAGAGCTGGAATCAAATCATGCCTTTTAAAAAGCGGAATTGACCCTAACGATGTACGTGCTATTTGCGGTGACGGAATTATCTGCGGCATTGTGGGAGTGAACCAGGAGGGGGAGGCTATCACACCTTACATTCCTTATCTGGACTCCCGTGCGTCGGAGGATGCCAAATGGGTTAATGAAAATTTAGAACCTCTTTGGATCGAAGAAAGTGGAAATGCCTCTGTTGCGCCATTTTACCCGCCCATCATTGCGCGCTGGCTGATTCAAAATCATGAAGAATTCCGCAAAAGCGGTGTAAAGATTATGAACAATGGGCCCTATGTATTATCCCGCCTGGCTGATTTGAAGGCAGAAGATGCATTTATTGACTGGGCAACACTCTCAGGATGGCTGATTGGTTATAAAGCGGTGGAAAAAGAGTGGTCAAAAGCCCAGATGGACAGTCTGTCCATCCCCATGCATTTACTGCCTAAGATCGTAAAGCCCTGGGATATCGTGGGTACATTATGCGGTGCGGAAGCGGAGCTTACCGGACTGCCTGCCGGAATTCCCATCATTGCAGGTGCAGGAGATACCATGCAGTCAAACCTGGGGTGCGGTCTTGTGGAATCTGGTATGGCTGCTGACGTTGCCGGAACAGCGGCGATGTTTACAATCATGGTAGATGGCATCAATGCAGATCTAAGCAAAAATTCCGATCTGTTATTTTCCATCGGAACGCTGCCGGATACATATTTTTACTGGGGTTATATCCGAACTGGCGGATTGGCGCTGCGCTGGTTCCGGGATAATCTGTGCGGACGGGTAAATGATAACTCGTTCTATGATGAGGTGCAGGCTTTGGCACAGAAAGTGCCGTCGGGATCCAATGGGACGCTTTTCCTCCCTTACCTTCAGGGAGGATGCGGTGATCTGGAAAAAGCAAGCGGGTGCTTCCTCAATATGACCACTTCCACAGACCGGGGAGAGCTTTGGCGTTCCATTCTTGAATCCATTGCTTATGAATATCTGTCTCTGACAAATAGTTTAAGGGACCATGGAATTCGCGTAGATAAGATTATTGTGACTGAAGGCGGAAGTAAAAGTGATTTATGGAACCAGATAAAAGCAGATGCACTGGATGCGGAGGTTCTTACACTGAAACGTAAGGAAGGGGCTCTTATGTCTAATATCGCACTTGCTGCTTATGCGGTAGGGGATATAAAAGATTTAAAGCAATCTATCAGCAAATGGATTGAAGCCAAGGATACCTATAAACCGGACAGCGGAAATACAAAATATTATAATAAAACGTTTGGAATCCGGCAGAAACTGCTGAAGCAGGATATGAACCATGCTTTTTCATCACTTTATGAACTCAGACTTTAAACGGGGAGGAATACTATGAAATTCCATAAATTTATATTGATACCTATTTTCATTGGTGTACTGGCATTTATACTGCAGGTAGTTGATCAGAATCTTTCTCCTGTTCTTGCGCCATCAGGAAATCATGGTTTTGCCTGGATTTCATTTCAGGCCTGGGCAGTGTATTTCTTTGCGGGCTGTACTTTGAAGGGAGGGGCAAAATCATATTTAAATTATATTACAGGAATTGTTGCTGCAATATCCATGATTTTATTTGCCCAGTTTGCAGCTCCTGTACTCGGGACTTTTGCAATGCCTGTATCACTGCTTCTTGGCTGTACTGTATTCCTCAGCCTGGAGCGGATTGAGCTTTTTAACCTGCTTCCGCCAATGTTCATATCAGCGGGTATCTATTTTGGAATTATTACTTATGTACCTGGAGCGAATTTTATGAATGTGGCATTTATTGTGGCCCTTTATGCATTTTTTGGATTATTCCTGGGATATATCTCTATTCGGTTCCGTACGTGGTATGAGGGGAGTCAGGCATGAAGGCAGCAATCTTTGATTTTGATGGGACTCTGTTTGAATCAGCTTCTTACTGGGAAACAGTGATTGACCAGTATCTTACGGAGAGGAATATAGTACCGCCGGATAACATTTTAAGTATTGCAAAGCCTTTAGGGATTAAGGGTACGGCTGCCATGTTTAAGGAGAAATTTTCCTTAGAGGAAAATCAGGAGGATATCGCGGCGGATTGGAGAACACAGATGGGAAAAAATTATCATGATATCATTCCTGTTAAAGAAAATGCCTGCGAGTATATAAACCAACTGCGCAGTGATGCTGTGCAAATCTGCCTGGCTACCGCAATGGAACGGGATTTTGTGATGCCGGCTCTGGAGAGGACAGACTTAATAAAGATGTTTGACTTAATTGTTACAATAGCTGATGTTAATGCTGATAAAAACAGTTCAAGGATATTTGAGTATTGTGCCGAACAGTTTCAGGTTCCGTTTTCAGAATGTACGGTTTTTGAAGACTCCGTTCAGGCTGCGGAGATCTGTAAGAAAGCCGGTTTTAAAGTAATCGGTGTATTTGACGGGGTATGTATCAATGACTGCGAATTAATGAAACCTGTCTGCGATCAATTTATATTCTCTTTTAAAGAGCTGCTATAGAAGAAATCAAATTTTTAACGGTATGAAAAGGAGACTTTATTATGAAAAGAAATTATGATCCTATTATTTTCTGTCAGAGCGAATCATTAAACCTGGAGGATTTTATTGTTGCTACATATTTAATGACTGCTGAAACAAAAGATGTATTAATGCGTGCGGGTGCTCTGGCAGTGGAACAGACAACAGGAACCTGGCTGCGTGTGCCGGATGAAACCGATGAAGTACGCCGTAGATTTGTGGGCCGCGTGATCAATGTATTTAATATTCCCGGTTACGAGGCGGCATCTCCGGATAAAGTGCGCACCTGCGTAATTCAAATCGCTTTTCCATGGCGAAATTTTGGCCAGCAGCTGCCGGAGCTTCTTTCCTCCGTATTTGGAAACATTTCCATTATGGATAACTTAAAGCTTTTAGACCTGCAGTTTCCTAAAAGCTTTGTGGAAGGATTCAAAGGCCCCCGCTTTGGAACACAGGGACTCAGAGACCGTCTGGGCATTCAGGACCGCCCAATGACTCTGGCGATGATAAAACCCTGTACCGGTATTCCGATAGATGTAATTGAACGGCAGTTCTACAATTTAGCAATATCCGGTGTGGATATGGTAAAGGATGATGAGCTGATTGCCGATCCGGTACACGCCCCATTATTCAAAAGAATTGAAGCCTGTCTGCGTGCATCGGAAAGAGCATATAAAGAAACTGGTAAAAAGGTTCTTTATATTCCCAATATTACGGACCGTCAGGACCGAATGTTTGAAAAAGCACATAAGGCGATTGATATGGGAGCAGAGGCCCTTATGGTAAATGTTCATGCTACCGGATATGGAACTATGAGTGCACTGGCGGAAGATGACAGCATCAATGTTCCACTGCTTGCTCACCCATGTTACAGCGGTGCAAGCTATATGGGCAGCAATACAGGTATGTCATCCCATATTATTCATGGAAAATTCATGCGACTGGAAGGTGCGGATCTGGTGGTATATAACTGCGCATACGGTAAAGTTCCAAGCCTTGTTGACCGCTATGTAAGAATTGGACAATGCCTATTATCTGATTTCCACGGATTAAAACCTACCTTCCCAAGTCCCGCAGCGGGCATGCATCCGGGCCTGGTAGGACAGGTCATGGATGATTTGGGTCCGGATATTGTTATTGGAGCCGGTGCTTCCATGCATGCACACCCCATGGGATTAAAGGGCGGTATAGCCGCATTGAATCAGGCGGCAGAGGCATGGAAGCTTAACGTATCAGCAAAAGAGTATGCACAGGATCACCCGGAACTGAAGGCGTCCATTGATCAGTGGGGTGTTTATGATCCAAATAAGAGTATTTTTGAACTGACGAATTAAGTTTATTTAGAATCATTTTAATTCAAACATTATTGAAGAAACCGGAATGTTGCAGCTTAAGCAATATTCCGGTTTCTTCATCTCATTAGATTGCAGGAATATTAGCTGCCTGCAGTTCTGCACACACCATATCCTGATGCGCTCGTGCTGCATCTAAAAAGTCATTTATGGCAGTCAGTGAAGCCTGTTTTTTGTTATAATTCTGTAAATCCGGGAAATCCATCTTTTTCATATATTGACTCCATGCTTTACATGCCTCATCACCTGTTTTACTTTTTAAAACATTTTTTAAATTGTCCCATTTTATCGGATTCTTAAGTTCCAGAAAAAGAGCATTTTTACCATCTAAGTATGTATCGGCAGGTTCGAAAGAGGCGTGGTTTCTGATGCATTTAAGAGCATCAATCATCTCATAGAATGCCTGGGCAAAAATTTCTGCATTGTACCGTATAACACGGTAACCTTCCATGGACCAGTGGGGATGATATTCATAACTCATACTGCCGTCATCCGGCAAATGTCCAAGTCTGCCGTGTCCAAGATAAAATACTGAATAATTACTGATTCCTGCCGGAGTGCTTACATAGTCGCTTAAGCCGGTGTCTTTTTTATAAATCTTAAATCCGCTGTTTCCCACATCATTAATAAAATAGGAAGGTGTACCGGCAAAGAATTCATGTGCAAAGGTATCGGCCAGAACATGCATCCGGATACCGGTTAAATATAAAATTTTATCACTCAAAGGATTAGCAGATGCAAATTTGTTAATGGTATCAGATATAATTTTTGATACCATTGTGCTGTTGTGAGTGCAGATGCATTGTAAATCGGGATAATTTCTTTTATTCATTAATACAGGATCTTTTATGTTTAAATGATTATCCAGATTACCGGGAAGAAAATGGAAAGGCATCCAGATTTTCCTTAGTTTCAATAAAGTTTCACTATTAAATGTGGAAAGATCATAAATATTATCTTTTAAATTTTCCGTATTTGTTTCACAGGTTATGACCTGATTCGCTGCAGGAATCTTTGCAGCGTTTAAATAATCTTCGGTACATTCGTCCACTGTCTGCGCTGCCCACGCAATTTTCCCGGCCTGTTCGTGAGAAAAACCTGCAATTATTGCAGCACAATATGTCCCATAATAATGAAAGTCCAAATTCATAATAATACCTCCAAATTTTATTTTTGAAAACAAGCTTGTTTTTCTGTTTTCAATTTAAAAAGAATGAGAACAGATTTCAATAAATTCAGATAAATGACGCAGAAACAGGGATAAAAACCAAATTTAAATAAGTTCTGGAAAGAGAATGGTTTTTTGTCCCGCTTTATCCGTTCTATATCCAATTCTGCTGAAAATGAAAATAAAACGGCGTATCTTAAAGCTATCAAAACCATCGTACGAGAAAGGAGAAAGCAAAACATGACTGAGGAAGCAGGCTCGAAGACGAAAACGTCACCGCCAGCAGAGGGAAAGGGAAAAAGAGGATACAAAGACAGCGATTTCATCCCCCTGAATGATCTTGTATATGCACCGCTCCATGCACTGGCAAAGTCTAGTGAACAGTTAAAGGCTCATGTGGTGGAGGCAATTAAAGGTATGGCCACCATCAGACAGAGCGGTCAGGAGGAAATTATCCATCTGGACTGTATTAATCTGGCTTATGATCAAATCAGGCCGGAAGCAGAAGAAGGCTGCAGTGTGGACAAGCTTCAGCTTCAGATACCGCTTATGTCAATTATTCCGGTTACAAATCTAAATGTGGAGAAAGCAGAAATAGGATTTTCCGCAGAAATCAGTGTTGTGAATGAAAAGGAAGGAAAATGCAACATCAATGCCCGGATCTGCTCACCGGAACAGCGTGACAGTGATTTTCTGCCAAGAGTATCTTTTAAAATGCAGGTGGGTTCCATACCGGCTACGGAAGGAATTATGCGGCTGATTGATTTGCTCAGTGCAAATCAGGTAGCCAGACAGCTGGATAACACACCGGTTACCATTGATGGAAGCTTAGGTTCTGACACTCAAAAGCTGATGAGGCAGCAGGTGAACGAACGGAAGACCAAGGTGAAGAAATTAAAGCAGCTGTATCAAAAGATAACAGATATGATTGCGGAACAGGAAAAGCTGCAGCAGGTAAGCCGGGCTGCATTTGATGAAAGTCCCTATGAGTTTGACCGGGATAAATTTCTTATGGCACAGTCCAATATTGCAAACCGCATAATGGAATATCAGGAACAGATTATGAGCAGCGAAATCAATTTTGGACTGGATCATGATTACAAATAAGAAAAAACCACAGGAAGAAGCTAAGAACACCAAAAGAGATCTGGAACAGTATTTCATGAATCTGCCGGAAGAATTAAATTTTCGTCTTATAATTGAAAACAATTGTTATGATTTATCACAGAAAGAGATTTTGTGGGTGGAGTACATTGCAATTGGAGAAATAGCGGGACTTATTCCAAAGAAACAAACAATTCTACAAAAACTTCTTTCATTACTGGAAAAAATGGTGAGGTGTATGACACATGGTTTTGATAAAGCATAGAAAAGATTCATAAACCAAAAGAAAGAAGGTATTTTTATGGCGATTGCAGAACAATTTGCAGGTCTGGAGATGGACAAATTAATCGGTGCCCCTCTTGCGGCTGCAGCAGATGCCAGTACATCACTGGCAAATTCTACGGCAGATTTTATCAACCGGGTGGGTTTTGATTCCACCGGAAAAGTACGGAATGTGGCTTTCATGTACCAGAAGCGCAGCGTGAATGAGGATGGTACCAGCAATCTGGATGAGATGAAGGTGGACGTGCCTATGCTGGCCATTGTTCCCATCCCCAATTTGCAGATCGACGAGGTGAATGTCCTGTTCGATATGGAGGTTAAGCAGAGTGAGAAAAAGGATACATCATTTGACATGGGAGCGTCATTGACCGGTTCTGCGCGTATCGGTTTTATCAAAATATCCGTTACCGGCAGCGTCAGTGCCCACAGTTCCAATACAAGAAGTTCAGATAATTCAGCGAAGTATCATGTAGATGTGCGCGCTACCAATCATGGTACCCCGGAAGGTCTTGCAAGAGTCCTTGATATGATGGCTGCAAATGTGGCTCCATCCCTGGTTGGAAGCTCTTTAAAGGATGGAAACGGACAGGATTTGAGCGAGAGTGCAAAAATCCGTGCAGAACGGTTAAAGGCTCTGCGCCACGATATTTCCCAGATTGAGACACGGCTTTCCGCTGCCAGGGATACGTTTGATGGCAATGTTGCCCGATTGAAGAAAGCTGCCATTTCTCAGCTAAATACATATCAGGCAGTCTTATCCCAGAAGTTAAGCGGTCTGGATGAAACAAATGAAGCAGACCAGGAAAAATCTGACGCATACAGCCAGGTAATGAGTGAGATCAGTGCACCTTGGAATAATCTCCAGAATCAGGCTGGTGATTTAATTAAAATGCTGGCGGACAGCGGAGAAACTTCAGACGGAACTACAGTATCTGAATTGTTCGGACTGAAAGAATTAAAAGACGACAAGGCAGATAAATACCAGGAAACAGAGCTTTATTACAAACAGCTGGCTGCTGTACAAAAGGCAGCGATAGAAGCGCAGGGCAATGTGAGCAGACTGGAGACAGAGCTGTTTGACAAAAAAGCCGAATACAGTGACGCCATTGCAGGAAAACAGCTGCCGGCGCAACAGCCTTAATTAACCGTATCTCAAGACATATCAATAGGAGCTGAAGCATGAAGCAGGATGAAAAAACTGCTCTCACGGATATGCATTATGTAAAAATGGTTCCTGTCGGAAGTGTCAATCCTAATAATCCCCTTTCGGATCAATCCAGGGCAGCACAGATTGCAGTTCTAAACCGCTGTTTGAATGATTATCCGAAAGGAACGATTATTGGGAAGGATGTTACCATAGGACGTTATCTGGTGGGAGAGCACGAATTGACAATGGAAAAGGTAACCTATCATGTAGGATTCACGAGAAAACCTTCGTGGGAAGAAAATCAGGAAAGCGGGCTTTAAATATGAAAATATATGAGAACAGAGAGAAAGAAAACCTGCTGCTTCAACTGGAAGGCAGACTTGATACCACAACTGCCCCTCAGTTTGAAGCAGTAATTGAGGAAAAGACGTCTGGTATTACCTGCTTACAGATTGACATGGAAAAGTTAGAATACATTTCTTCTGCCGGATTGCGTATTCTTCTTGGTGCAGCAAAAAAGATGAACAAACAGGGCAGTATGGTTGTCCTCAACGTAAACAGCGGAGTCATGGAAGTGTTTAAGATAACCGGCTTTACGGAAATCTTAACTATTCAGTAGGTGTCATTATGGTAAAGGAAAGAAAAGTTAAATTAAAGAATAAAACCGGGGATACACTTTTTGTGTTACTCAGAGAATACCGTAAAGGGGATGAGGAGGGAATGATTACCTGTATCCGGGATGAATATGGAGAAACCTATTTCAAACGAGACTTATATGATCCGGAGTACATAAAAAGTGAGTCTGACAATCACCATATCACATTTCTGGCTGCACAAACGGAAGATAAGGAAATTGCAGGAATGATGATTTTAAAACAATTTTATCCGGAAGAGTCCATGTGTGAAATTGCTTCCCAGATATTTCGTAAAAAGTACCGCGGTTATGGGCTTGCACGGTCTTTCTTCCAGTATGGGCTGGAACTGTTAAGAACACGGAATTATTCAGCGGCCTACTGTCTTCCGGTAACGTTTCACGACATTACACAGGTGCTCCTGTACCGGTCGGGGCTCCGGGCAGCTGGCTTCATATTAAATGTCTTTGATCTGGATAAAATAACCCATTCCTATGAGAATGGAAGGAACACCAAGCATTCACAGGCAATTCAGATCATGGCACTGGATAAATGGGATGCAGGAACGCTTTACCTACCTGTTGAACATCAGAAATTTGCAGGAACGGTTTATGAGAGCCTTGGAGTGAATTACAGCTTTCATGAGGATAAAATGATTACTGAATGGGGGGAGCCTGACATGCCGGATTATAGTGACATGACATGTTCCAATGATGCTGTTCAAAGTAATCTTGAAATCAGAGTACTTTTAGTTGGCAGAGATTTTGAAAAGCGACTTTTAAATCTGCACAGGCAGTTTCCCTTGTGCAGGAAACAGACCGCCAGCCTGTTTTTAAACTGTAACGACTGCCATGCTGTGAAAGCATATGAAATATCAAAAAAAATGGGATATTTTTTTACAGGACTTAAGCCTTTATGCAGTGAAAAGGAGTATATGGTTCTCCATAATCCGGGGGCAGTGCAGATCTATTTTGACGATTACATGGTCAGCAGCGAATTTGCGTCTTTGCTTTTGTATGTCAAATACTGCTATGAGCGGTCACAGAATATGGTTTTTGGCCTGGGTAAGGACGGATGAAACAGGAGATCAAATGAAAAAAAGAAAAAAAATTGGCAAAACCATAACCGGATTTTTGCTTTTGGCAGTATTTCTTACTATGTTTCTCCACGGTTTAGTCAGTGTCTGGAGCCTGTTTTCCATGAAAAGGATTTCCATGGATACCAACCGGGAATTAGGAAAAAAGGCTGCTGAGGATGCGCAGGATGCTCTGGAGAAAATAGCAGGAGAGCAGCTGCAGAATATTGCAAAAGAAAAAGCGGCTTATATCGGGAAATCCTTTACGGAAGTGACTGCCTATGTACATGGAATTGCTTCCATGGCAGAAGAAATTTACGAAAACCCTCAGAATTATCCGGACAGAATTGTTCTGCCGCCCCAGCCGGGGTGCAGGGAATTATCCGCTCAGCTGCTGAAGTCATGGAAACAGAAGGAGGAGGCCTGGCAGAATCAGGAACTGTTAAAGCTTGGCAATATTCAGGATTTATTGATTCAGTATAATGCAAACAATGAGATGGTGTCATCTGTTTACGTCGCAACTGGGTCGGGCTGGCTGATTCAGGCGGATTCCATTGCCTATAGTAAATTCAACCGTCAGGAAAAGGAACCGGTTTTTTATGAGGCGGAAACCAGACAGTGGTATCAGAGGGCATGCAGAGCGAACCAGGGAGAAATTGTATATTCCGATGTTATTGCAGATGTGCATGGAGGGGGAGATTGTATCGTATGTGCACAACCCGTTTATCATGCGGGAAAAGTGGTGGCTGTAGCCGGAGCAGGTTCCTATCTGGATACTGTGTATCATGGAGTTTTAAAGACAGCGGTGGGAGAAAGCGGTTATGCATTTCTGGTGAATAATAATGGACAGATTATGGTTTCTCCCCGGAAGGAAGGGGAAACTGCTGAGAAAAGCTATCTGAATTTACAGGAAAGCAAAAACAAACCACTGTCTGATATTTCCCGGAATATGACAGCAGGACAAGCTGGAATTGAAAGGCTGACAATTGATGGGAAAGATGTTTATCTTGCATATGCCCCATTAAAAGAACTGGGCTGGAGCTTTGCAACGGTTATAGATGTAGCAGAAGTGATTGCACCGGCACAGGAGAGCCACCAAATGATTTTATCGCTGACGGATGCAGTGGGTGATAATCAGGATGCGGCAATTGGAAGAATGCTGATATCTTTTTTACTAATTACCCTTTGCGCTGCAGTAATCATCAGCATTTTAGGAGCGGTATTTGCAGGCAGGATAACTAATCCAATCCGAAGGCTCACTGATGAGGTAAAGACCATTGGAAAAGGAGATTTAGAACACCGGATACAGATAACAACGGGAGACGAGATCGAGGATCTTGGGGAAGCCTTTAATTCCATGACATCACAGATTAAAAATTATATCTCAAATCTTTCGGAGATTACCGCAGAGAAGGAGAGAATCAGGACAGAGCTTACTGTCGCCTCCAGATTGCAGGCAGATATGCTCCCATTGTCACAGGATGCGTTCCCCGGAAGGGCGGAATTTGAACTATGGGCTCAGATGACACCGGCTAGAGAGGTGGGCGGAGATTTTTACGATTTTTTTCTGACAGATGAAGATCATCTTGTTTTTATGGTGGCTGATGTATCTGGTAAAGGAGTACCGGCGGCATTGTTCATGGTGGTAGCAAAAACATTGATACGAAGCCGCATGAAGGTTGAACCGGATCCTGCAAGGGTATTTACAGATACCAATAAAAGTCTTTATGAGAATAACAGAGACGGTATGTTTGTAACAGCATGGCTGGGAATTCTTACTTTGTCAACCGGAGATCTGGTGTATGTCAATGCAGGGCACAACCCGCCGTTAATAAAGACGGGCGGCAGGGGAGAATTTTCCTGGTTAGACCAGCGGACCGGTTTCGTTCTTGCAGGCATGGAAGGATTGACATATGACCAGGCAAAGCTAAAGTTAATGCCTGGGGATCAGGTCTTTTTGTATACAGACGGAGTGACTGAGGCTCATGACACCGGGAATGAATTATATGGAGAAATACGGCTGAAAAGCAGGCTGGAGAAATCGGGTGAATTTCCTCCCGGAGATCAGATTTCGGCAGTATGGGAGGATATACAGGCATTTAAAGGGAAAGCAGAGCAGTTTGATGATATTACAATGCTTGCTCTTTGTTACAAAGGAGACGGTTATCAGAAAAATCACGGATTAGCAGATCTCTCACGAATAGCGGAAATCGAGGATTTTGTAGAGAGTATTCTGAAAGAACAAGCGGTCCGGCAGGTATCTTTCATTAAAATTATGATAGCTGTAGATGAAATTTTTTCTAATATTTGCCGTTATAGTAAAGCAAAGGAGGTAACCATTGCCTGCAAGGCTGCAGATGGAAAGATAAAACTTTTTTTTGAAGACGATGGAATCCCATTTAACCCTTTGGAAAAACCGGATCCTGATGTAACAGATAAATTGGAAAGGAGAGAAGCGGGCGGATATGGAATCTATATTGTGAAAAAAAGTATGGATTCCCTTAAGTACGAGTTTATAGCCGGGAAAAACCGTTTGATTTTGATGAAGACATAAGGTCATAAAAAGGGGTTTCATTCACTTGGGGAGAAAAGATGATTGAAGTGAAAAAGAATTTAGAAAGGCTGGCAAGGCATGTTGTTCAATCCCTTTATATGGGTGATTTAGAACATATATCAAAGTATTCCAGTGCGAATATGAGATGGATTACGGCGGGTTATGAAAGAGTGAGTTTGTCATCGAAACCGGATTTTGATGAGTATATCAGATTTTTAGGAAAACAAAAGGTTTCTATTGTACATGTGGAATATTACACCATTTTAATCACACAGCAGGTTTCTTTGGTAATAGGCAGCTACTATGCAGTGGGGAAAGACAGAATTCTGCATAATATCACTCTTTTATTTGTAATGGAAGATAGCGGTATCAAAATTAAATATCTGCATCTTTCCCAGTGGTTACCTGAAAATTACTGTCACTGGATTAAAGGATTAGATGAAAGATTATATCATGTAAGAGAGAAGGACTTAATCTACCTGGAATCTAATCACAATCATGTATACTGGCACTGCAGGGATGGAGTGATTGAGTCGGTAGGGTCATTAAAAAATGCAGAAACCATTCTGTCCCATAGTTTTGTCCGCATTCATAAAGGCTTTATCATACATAAAGATCATGTGATCCGGATAGGTAGGTGTTATGTGGAGATGGATAATGGAGATTCCATGCTGATACCGGAGAAAAAATTTATAGAAATCAGAAATCAGCTGGTAGCACAATAAAAGGAGGTTATACCATGAATATGAAACAATGTTATCTGGACAGGCATCCCTGCTTTCAGGCAGGTAAAAAAATAAAGGTGAAAGGATTGATGCTGCATAGCGTAGGGTGTCCGCAGCCATCAGCCGGCAGCTTTGTGGCGCAATGGAATAGTCCGTCTGCTGCAAGGGCCTGTGTACATGGATTTGTTGACGGAAATACAGGAGAAGTATTTCAGACACTGCCCTGGGATTACAGAGCATGGCACTGTGGTGGTGAGGCAAATAATACCCATATCGGAGTTGAAATGTGCGAACCATCCTGCATCCGTTATACCGGTGGTGCCGCTTTTATCTGTTCCAATCCCGATGCTGCCAGGGAAGTAGTGAGCAGAACTTATCATGCAGCCGTAGAGTTATTCGCCTTTCTTTGTAAACAGTATAATTTAAATCCATTACAGGACGGGATTATAATCAGTCATAAGGAAGGACATGACAGGGGTCTGGCCTCCGCTCATGGTGACCCGGAACATATCTGGAATCAGCTTAATACAGGGTTTACGATGGATACGTTTCGGGCAGAAGTAGAACATGTAATGAAGGAAGGGATATCAGTGGAGGAAGAAGTTCAGAAAGGAACCCAACAGCCGGCTGCCGATACGAGAACTGGCCCTGCAGAAATACGGCCCGGTGATCATGTAAAGATTATGAGTGAAGCAGTATACTATAATGACAAGGCAATGCCGGACTGGGTAAAAACAGACACCTGGATTGTGTCATCAGTAAAAAATGACAGAGTTGTGATAGACAAAAATGAGAACGGCAGTAAATCAATCTGCAGTCCTGTAAATGTGAAATATCTCATAAAGCAGGAATCAGAAAAGGAAGAAGATCACAGGAAAGCGCCTCTTCCGGCACCGTCAGTTAATAATTCCTTTTGTATATCTGCCGCTGGAATTCAACTGATTGCCAAATATGAGGGCTGCCGTCTGGAGGCATATAAATGTCCGGCTGGAGTCTGGACGATTGGATATGGACATACAGAAGGCGTACAGTCGGGGCAGAGAATCACACAGCAGCAGGCAGCCGGGATGCTACAGGCTGACACTGAAAAATATGCTGATTATGTCAATGCTTATAAGAAAAATGGAATTATTTCCTTTTCATTGAACCAGAATCAATTTGACGCTTTGGCCTCTTTTACCTATAACTGCGGTCCGGGCAATCTTAAGAGTCTCGTCTCCGGAAGGAATGCCATGGAGGTTGCGGACAAATTTCCTGCTTATAATAAGGGCGGGGGAAAGGTGCTTGAAGGGCTTACCAGACGTAGAAATGAAGAAAGAGAATTATTTTTAAAGGTATGATAATCAGCAAGTTGTTATCACCAGTTCCCTGGGATATAATGAATCTATAATAATACGTTTTGCATTTCCAGGGGGTACGTATATGCAGATTTTAACCAATGAATATCAGAAGGAAGTAAAGGAACATGGGGATTTTCAGTTTCCATTACTAATTAGTAATGAAAAACTATCAAAGTATGACACAAATTCATTTCTCTGGCACTGGCATCCCGAGATTGAGATTACATTAATCACAAAAGGGCAGATGATATATGAGATTAATAATGAGCAGTTTCATCTTTGTCAGGGAGAGGCGCTTTTTAGTAATACTGGAGTACTTCATACTGGCCGCATGTATGAAAATATGGATTGCGAGTATGTGTCAATCACATTTGATCCGAAATTGATTTATTCCTATGAAAACAGTATTTTCTACTTAAAATACGTATCCCCGTTCATTCATAATCTTTCCCTGTTCTCAATTTATTTTGATTTCACGAAACCCTGGCATGGTAAGGTCATAGGGATTCTGAATGAACTTGTTACGATTTATCAGCAGCGGCCAGACTCTTATGAAATGGATGTTCTGATTAAACTGCTGGAATTCTGGAAAGTGTTATTTTTAAATTATGATACAACACCCACGATACCGTCAGCGGAACCATATAATTATGAAAGAATCAGGAGTATTTTATCATTCATTGAAGATAATTACAGTCATAAAATAACTTTGGAAGAGATTGCAGAACATGTACATATCTGCAAAGGAGAATGCTGCAGAATTTTTAAACAGTATATGAAGATTCCGCTTTTTAAGTTTATTCTGGACTACCGTATTGAAAAAAGTATAAAGGATCTGGTTGCTTCCAATGCTTCCATTGGAGATATAGCCGCGAAAGCCGGTTTCAGCGATTCCAATTACTATTCTCATACATTTTACAAAGTGAAAGGCTGCTCCCCAACGGAATATAGAAAGAAGAGCCTGAACCATAATAGATAAAGAAGATCCGCCCTTTCAATGACGAAAGAGGCGGTTTTTCGTTAGGCTTTTTAGCCGGTTTCTTAATATATTACATGTTCTTCCTATTATATTTAAGGCGTGATTTTCTAGAGATAAGTAATATAAAGATAATAAAATTCAGTCATTAAAGGAGAACTTATGGAGGAAAATAACAGGAAAAAGAATCCGGAAATTCTGGTGAGCATTCTGGTTGCTGTCTACAATATGCAGGATACAATAGAAAGGTGTATTCAGTCTTTGATCAATCAGACCTTAGAAAATATTGAAATTATTATCGTAAATGACGGATCAACCGATGGCTCGGGAGAAATTTGTAATCGGTATGCAGCAGAAGATCCCCGTGTTAAAGTCACCCACCAGAAGAATAAAGGACTGTCTGCGACCAGAGAAGTATGTTTGAAAAATGCTTCAGGCCAATATATCAGTTTTGTTGACAGTGATGACTGGTGTGAACTGGATATGTGTGAAATGCTATATGAAGAAGCGGTTAAATCATCAGCGGATCTGGTGTTTTTTTCAGCATACAGACACCGCCAGGATGGAGTTGCTGTTATTTGTAATCTGCCTGTCCCTGCTGGTTTATATGCAATTACAGATTTATATGAAAGCTACATACTTCCTCTATATGGGGATATTCAGCATGACTGTTTAATAACTACAGGCTACATCTGGTGCTGCCTGTTTAAATCGGAAATGTTAAAAGACATAAAGTTTTATAAAGATGTCTTCCTGCATGAGGATGAGATCATGATTCTTCAGTCCTTCCTGAAGGCAAAGAGCTTATACATAACGGATCAGCCGTTCTATCACTACAATAGAATGTCTGCAAATTCGTTAAGTAAACGGTCAACATACTGGAATGGTTACTGGGATAATATGACTGAAGTGTTCAAGGCTAAAAAAGAATTTGCAGAGGTTCTCTTTGAGCATGAGAATGATTACATGGGGAGATTAATCACTTATCTATATTTCAAATTTCTAAGGAGTATAAGAAATGAAACACATCATGAGAATCCGGCCGGGTTCTGGGGCGGGCTTGTCAATGTATACAAAATGCGAAATAAAGAATTCTTATTTGAAAATAAAAACTATTTGTTAAAAAACGAGTTTACGTCTGCTGAAAAAGTGTTGATTAAACTGATTGAGCTGCGATTATATTTTATGGTGTATTTTTATTATGCAGTAACATGTGATCGGATGCGGACATTTCAGGAAAAAACCAAGAATTAGTTTGAGAAACCGCATAAACCCCATTCCGTATTGAAACATCAGGTAACATAAGGTATAACTAATACTGGAACCAGTCTGAAAAAACGTTGTGGTACTTGGAGGTCAGAGAATGAGCAATAAAATTTTACTCTTAGAAGATGATATCAGTTTAGTGGACGGCTTGAAATACACATTAAAACGTAATGGATTTGAAGTCGACCTTGTACGTACAATGAAAGAAGCACTGAGCCATCTTCCTCAAATTAACACATATGATTTATTAATTCTTGATGTGACTTTACCCGATGGAACAGGCTTTGAAGTCTGTGAAAAAGTAAGGAAACAGGGGAATCAGATACCGATTATATTTTTAACTGCATCTGATGAAGAAGTTAATATCATCAGAGGGCTGGACAGCGGCGGTGATGATTATGTAACAAAGCCGTTTAAGTTAGGAGAATTGTGTTCCAGAATTCGTGCACTGCTTCGTCGAACCGGAAATACCAATAAAGACAATCATACCGTAATTGAACGTGGTGATATATGGATAGATCTGTTGGGAAACCGTGTACAGCTGAGAGGGAGAATGCTGGATTTAACAAGTGCAGAATACCGTCTTCTTTGCCTGCTTGTGAGAAATGCCGGCCGGGTAACAACACGCAGGAGCATTTTAGATGAATTATGGGACAATACAGGTGATTTTGTAGACGATAATACGTTATCTGTTTATGTAAGGCGGCTCCGTGAGAAAATTGAAGCTGATCCATCAAAACCCGAACATTTGATAACGGTTCGGGGATTCGGTTATCAATGGAATGAGGTATCTGTATGAATATCTTTCGTGACAAACAGGTCAGAGATTTTGGCATATTTCTTCTTTTTTTCCTTTTTCTGGTTATTCTGTGCAGTGTGGGATTGCGTGAAGCACAGGGAAAAATCGTAGAGAACTTATTTCTATCTCATGATAATGCAGTTGTTACTTCTCTCATGGAGCAGGGGGTTTCAGAAGATGTGATCGCGAAAGCCATCACCAGTTCGTCAGCCAGCCAGGAAGGAACGGATTTCCTTTATAAAATAGGTGTAACTAAACATACCGCTATAAGGTTTCTTCCTTTCGTTGCTGCATTTCAGCATATCTCAGGGTATTCTATGCTCATGATAGGGGGGCTTCTGTCTATATTGCTTTTGAGTGGTATATATAAATTCCTCTGGATAAGAGAACACCTCTATCTGCAGGCGATAAAGGTGATTAACTGCTTTACTGAGGGGGATTTTTCCTGCCATATGCCGCAAATGAATGAGGGGACCATCTATCATCTTTTCGCTTCTGTAGAACAGCTTTCCATGATATTACAATCTAAAAATGAAACAGGAAATAAAACAAAAGAGTTTTTAAAGAATACAATCTCAGATATATCACATCAGCTTAAAACACCGCTCGCCGCTCTCACCATGTATTACGAAATCATTTCCGATGAACCGGACAATATTGAAACAGTAAAAGAATATTCCGAAAAGACAGGCTTGGCGCTGAAGCGTATGGAACAGCTGATTCTATCCATGCTAAAAATTACTCGTCTGGATGCTGGCAGTATTGTCTTTGAAAAGGAAAGCTGCAGTGTATCAGATTTAGTTTCCCGGGCCATTGGTGAATTGACTACACGGGCTGTGCTTGAGGGAAAAGAAATTATAATAGACAAATCATCAGAAGCGGCTTTTGTTTGTGATAAGCAGTGGACCAGCGAAGCAGTTGGAAATATCGTTAAAAATGCTTTGGATCATACCCATTATGGAGGTGAAATACATATTTCGTGGAAGAAGACTCCTGTAATGATCCGTATTTCTATATCCGATAATGGCACAGGAATTCCCGCTGAGGATTTACATCATATTTTCAAACGCTTTTACCGCAGTAAAAAATCTTTGGATACACAGGGCGTGGGCCTTGGTCTGTCACTGACGAAATCCATTGTTGAGGGGCAGGGCGGTATGATCTCTGTTCAAAGTACTTTACAGGAAGGAACTGTATTTACCCTTTCATTCCTTACGTAAACGTAAGCTGTTATTCACTGGATTGTAAGGTGTGCCTGTTATCCTTTACGGGAAAGGTGGTATTTAAATGGAAATATTAAACGTACAGCATTTAACAAAAATTTATGGGAAGGGTGACAATCAGGTAAATGCCTTAAAAGATGTATCTTTTACATTAGAACAGGGAGAATTTGCAGCGGTGGTGGGAGAATCCGGTTCAGGTAAAAGTACGTTGTTAAATTGCCTTGGAGCCTTGGATAACCCTACCTCCGGGCATATCTGCATAGCAGGAAAAGATCTGTTTTCCATGAAGGAAGAACAGCGTACCATTTTCAGGAGGCGTAATATTGGCTTTGTATTCCAATCGTTTCAGCTGATTGCGGAATTGAATGTAGAGGAAAATATCATGTTTCCAATTCTGCTGGATTACCGGAAACCGGAACTATCGGCAGTGAATGAAATTTTGGACGTATTAGGACTAAAAGAACGCCGTCATCACCTGCCAAATCAATTATCCGGTGGACAGCAGCAGAGGGTAGCCATTGGACGGGCGCTTATTACAAGACCGAAATTAATACTTGCTGATGAACCGACTGGAAATTTAGACAGTAAAAACAGTCAGGAGGTGGTAGATTTGCTGGTAAAGGCTTCTCGTCTTTATCAACAGACTATTTTAATGATTACTCATAATAATAATCTGACCGTCTCTGCCGACCGTGTGCTGCGTGTGTCGGATGGTATACTTACGGACTGGGGAGGAAATGAGAATGAAAAGTTATCTTGATCTTGTTTCAGTCTCCGCCAAAGTCCATAAAAGACAAAACAGAATGTCAGTGTTCTGCATTGTTCTGGCTGTATTTCTGGTTGCGGTTATTTTTGGCATGGCCGATATGGCTGTACGCAGTCAGATTATGCAGGTATATCTGGAAGAGGGAAGCTGGCATGCAGCATTTAAAGGGTTAAGTGACGAAGAAGCAAAGCTGATCGCTGCGCGTCCGGAAGTAACTGCATCCTCCTGGTATGGAGTTCTTAACTATAACGGGGATCAGGGATATACGTTAGAGGGGAAGAATGCTGTTCTTTGTGGAAGTGAAGAAAGCTGGATTACAAAAATGCACACGGGAATTATTGCAGAAGGCACCTTTCCGCAGAAAGACAATGAGGTTATGATAACAAAAAATGCTAAAACCATGTTGAGGCTGGATCTGGGAGATACGGTTACAGTGGATGGGCCTGATGGAGCAAGAATGCAATTTACAATTTCCGGTTTTACGGAAGGGTCCGGCAAAACAATGGAGGAGGATTCCTACGGCATTATTTTGACAACCAGTGAATTTCGTTCTTTGTACTCTCCGGTTATAAACGGGGAACCTGCTGATTATAACAGCCTTTATTATGTTCAGTTTTCCAGACGCTGCGATATAAAAAAAGTGGTCAGTGATATAAAAACCCAGTTTGGATTATCGGATCAGCAGTCATCAGAAAACACAAAACTCTTAGGCTTACTGGGGCAAAGCGGTAATTCTTTTATGATTCAGATTTATGGTTCGGCTGCTGTCTTATTTTTACTGGTTTTGCTTGCAGGCATTATGATGATTGCAAGCAGCCTAAACAGTAATGTTGCCCAGCGCACGCAGTTTTTCGGCATGATACGATGCATCGGTGCAACGCCAAAACAGGTGATGCGGATTGTTCAAAAGGAAGCGTTTGGCTGGTGCAGGATTGCCATTCCGCTGGGGAATTTCATGGGAATCGTTGTAATCTGGATCTTATGTGCGATGCTTCGTTATCTCAGCCCCAAATACTTTGGAGGAATGGCAGTTTTTGGAATAAGCCTGCCTGCCATTTTATCAGGTATCTGTGTTGGAATAATGACTGTTTTTTTTGCTGCACGCTCCCCGGCAAAAAGAGCTGCTGCAGTCTCGCCGCTTGCGGCTGTTTCAGGAACCAGAAATGAAGTATCTCCAGTTCACAAAGTTGTCAGAACCCCGTTTAAAATAGAAACAACCCTTGGTATTTATCACGCAGTATCAAGTAAAAAGAATTTTATTTTAATGACTGGTTCGTTTTCGCTGAGTATTATTTTATTTCTTTCATTTTCCGTTACTGTCGATTTTATGCATCACTCGCTCACTCCATTAAAGCCGTGGACACCGGATATATCCATTGTAAGTCCAGATAACAGCTGCTCAATTAACGGTGCTCTGATAGACGAAGTCCGCAGGAATCCGGCGGTTAAGCGGGCATATGGCCGTATGTTCGCTTACGATGTTCCCGCCTTGATAAACGGGGAGGTCAGGAGGGTTAATCTGATCTCTTATGAGGATAATCAATTCCATTGGGCGAAAAGTTTTTTGTTGGAAGGCTCCGTTGATGAAGTTCAAAAGGGAGAAGATAGCGGACTGATTGTATTTGACCGGCAGGATTCTGTGAAGGTGGGAGATACAGTCACACTGCAGACAGGAAATCAGTCCGCAACGATCAACATTACAGGTTTACTATCTTCAGTTCCGTTTAACAGTGCGCCCGGAGTGGGGACGGTTATTTGTTCTGAGAATACATTTCGGAAGCTGACTGGGCAGACGAATTATACGATTATTGATCTGCAGCTGTCTAAGAATGTTTCAGACTCCGATGTTGACGAAATCCATCGTCTGGCTGGAACAGGGGTCACATTCTCTGATAAACGGTCAGGCAACCGAAGTGTTATCGGTTCTTTTTACTCCTTTGGGCTATTTATTTATGGATTTATGACCGTAATTGCGTTGATTACTATTTTTAACATTGTAAATAGTACTGCCATGAGTGTTTCAGCCCGTATGAAACAGTATGGTGTTTTCCGCGCCATTGGACTAACTAACCGGCAGTTAATAAAAATGATCACTGCGGAGGCTTTTACCTATGCAGTCACCGGGAGTATTTTTGGAATTGTTATTGGGTTATTGCTAAATCGGTATTTGTATGCAAGCATGGTAACCTTTCATTGGGGGGAACAATGGAAGCTGCCATTTGAAGAGATGACCGTTATAATTGCAATTGTTATTTTATCTGTTCTTTTAGCTGTACAGGGTCCGGCAAAGCGGATTCGCAATATGTCTGTTGTAGACACCATCAGCAGTTTATAGGTGGATGCATACATTTATAAAACCGGAGTGTTGCCCATGAAAGCAATATTCCGGTTTCTTCATCCCATAAAATACCGGTATTTGTTAATCAGTGATGTTGATGTTTAGATTTAGAAAAAATAATTTATAAGTTTCTAAAATGATACTTGAGATCAGATGAATTATGTTGTATAATATATACAAAAATAGAAAGTGAGATCAAATATAAGTGTATGAAAAGACCAAATACATCAGATGTTGAGTTTAACACCCCGTTTATACGTCAGCGTGCCGATCCATATATATTCCGGCATGACAACGGAACTTATTATTTCACAGCCTCAGTACCGGAGTATGACAGAATTATTTTACGCAGTGCAGATACGATTAAGGGTTTACAGACTGCTTACGAGCTTGTGATATGGTACAAACATGAAAGCGGTGACCAGGGAAGCCATATATGGGCTCCGGAAATTCATTACTTAAATGGCTGCTGGTACATCTATTATGCTGCAGGAGAACAGGAGAACAAATGGGAGATCCGGCCTTATGTTCTGCAGTGCACCGGTCAGAATCCCATAACTGATCCGTGGAGAGAGCTGGGCAGAATGAAGGGATCAGAAGAGGATCTCTTTACATTTCAGGACTTTTCACTGGATGCGACTGTTTTCCAGAATAAGAAGGAATATTATATGGTCTGGGCAGAGAAAACCGGCACTGGAAAAAAGATATCCCAGTTGTATCTTTCTAAGATGGCGACACCCTGGAAATTATCAGGAGAACATATCCTTTTGTCCACTCCGGATTATGACTGGGAGCGGAGAGGTTTCTGGGTAAATGAGGGGCCGGCTGTTTTAAAGCACGGCGGGCGGATTTATCTGACCTACTCTGCCAGTGATACGGGAAGTAATTACTGCATGGGCATGTTAACCATTGATGAGACTGAGGACGTAATGGACCCACACGCATGGAAGAAATACTGGAATCCTGTTTTAGCGACGGATGAAACAAAGCACATCTTTGGACCTGGTCATAATTCTTTTGTAAAAGGAGAAGATAACGCCACTGATTATTGTATTTATCACGGGAGAGAATATGGTGAAATAGAAGGAAACGCTCTCTATGATCCAAACCGGCACACAATGATCATGAAAGTGAAGTGGAATGAAGAGGGGGAACCGGTGTTTTCTTTTGATGTGTAATTTTTTGTCTAAATGTTTAGAAAAAACTAAACTAATTCAATATAATGTAAAGGAGAAACAATATGAAGCGTAAATTATCAATTTTTCTGGCTGGTGCCGTAACAGCGGCGATGGTTTTATCTGGATGCAGTTCCGCAGCAGGAACAGATCCAAAAGCTGATGCAAAGGAATCTGCTGCAGATGACAAAAAAGAAGTAGTAAATACAGTGGGTCCGGATTCCGGTACACACCTGAATATGTGGTCGTTTGTTGAGCTGCATAATACATTTTATGCGGATATGCTGGAAAGATGGAATAAGGAGAATCCGGACCGGCAGATTCAGATTACCTTTACAACTTATCCGTTTGCCGATATGCATAATAAACTGATCATGGCATTACAGACCGGGCAGGGTGCACCGGACCTCTGTGATGTGGAGATCGGTCAGTTTCCCAACTTCCTTCAGGGAGATATACAGCTTTATCCGTTGAATGATGCAATGAAGCCATATCAGGGTGATCTGGTACAATCCAGATTAGATGTTTATTCAAAAGATGGGAACTATTACGGAGCACCGACCCATGTAGGAGCGACTGTCATGTATTACAATACGGAAATACTGGATCAGTATGGAATTGATTATACAAAAATAAAGACATGGGATGACTACACGGAAGCAGGAAGAAAATTAAAAGAGGCCTCAGATGGAAAAGTAAAAATGACCAGTGTGGATACCGGAGGGATTGACTGGATGTCTATTGCAATGTCTGAGTATGGTGAAGACTGGGCAGCCGGTAAGGATGGTACCCCAAACGTAGAACTGGAATCCGTGAAAAATATGCTTACCATGCAGCAGACCTGGCTGACTGACGAGATTGCCATGGTCTCACCGGCCGGGCATGTTGATTTAGAAGAAGGATTCCAGAATATACTGGACGGAAATATCGTTTCCTTCCCCAAAGCATTATGGTATATGAGCCGCTTTTTAAATTATATGCCCGAAATGAAAGGAAAGATAGCTATGGCGCCATTGCCGGTATTTAAAGAGGGTCAGAACCGCTCCGTGGGTATTGGAGGAACTGGAACTGTAGTAACAAAACAATCTTCGGATCCGGAACTGGCAGCAAATTTTATTACATATGCAAAATGTTCTTCAGAAGGAAGCGGTCAGATTTGGGAGCAGCTTGGTTTTGATGTATGTAATACCAAACTATGGACGGATGATAAGGTAACGAAGGATTCTTCAAATAAATACATCAGTTTTTTTAAGACAAATCCTTTTGACGTTTTAAATGAGGTTAAATCAGAAATTAATACTCTGAGCATTACAAAGATGACTCCTTCCATTAATGATTATTTCTGCACGACTACCTTAAACGAGGTTCTGGAGGACGGTAAAGACGTAGATGAGGCTTTAAAAGAAGCCCAGGAATATCTGGAACTGGAAGAGTAGTGCGTTATACAGTGGAGGGAAATGAATGAAAATTAAACGGATTTTTTATTCGCAGAAAGCAGCTCCTTTTATATTTGTGCTTCCTTTTATATTGAGTTTTACGATATTTTGGATTTATCCTCTGTTCAGTACGGTTAAAATGAGTTTTCAAAATATTCTTCCGGGACAGATTGAATGGATCGGGTTTGCAAATTATGGGAAGCTGCTGAGAGACACTACGTTTCATACAGCTGTTAAAAACAGCCTTACTTATATGTTTTTTTCTATTGTATTACTGATTCCTTTTCCAATGATGTATGCTGTTTTGATGGACAGCAATCTGGTCAGAGCAAAAGGATTCTGGAAAGGGGCTTTGTACTTGCCTGCCCTTACATCAGTCGTAATTTCTGGTACATTATTCCGTCTGATGTTTTCGGAACTTCCAACGGGCCAGATGAATGTTTTTCTTAGCTATCTGGGAAAGGCACCAATTCCCTGGCTGAAAGAAAAAAATTCTGCAATGTTTGCATTATTAATCCTTTGCTGCTGGAGGTGGACCGGCGTGAATATGCTGTATTTCTTATCCGGTCTCAAAAGCATTGATACCACACTGTACGAATCTGCATCCATAGACGGGGCAACTGCATGGAACAAATTCCGTTATATTACCATTCCTCTGCTGAGACCAACCACAATCTATGTACTGACCATCAGCGTCTATGCAGGACTGTCCATGTTTTTGGAAAGCTTTATGCTTTGGGCAGGAAATGCTTCGCCGAAAAACATTGGACTTACCATTGTCGGATACCTTTATAAAAGAGGAATTGAAAAGAATCAGATGGGATATGCCTCGGCTGTAGGTCTGACTCTCCTTGCAATGGCTCTTATTATTAATGTGGTTCAGCTGATTCTGAACGGGACTTTTAAAGAGGAGGAAAAATAATTATGAATATTAATAAGAATAAACTCCTTTCCATACTGTCATCGGCAGCCTTTGCATTCCTGAGTCTTTTGGTATTGTTTCCGGTCGTGGCAGGGGCTTTGGCTTCTTTTCGGCCCGGCAGAGAATTAATCCGGCGCGGACTCAGCATTAACCTGGATTTTTCCACGATGTCATTTAGCAACTATAACTATCTTTTTTCCTGGAATGCGGATTCAAAAAAGTATTTCATGTGGTTTAAAAACAGCATGGTACTGACGCTGCTTTCGGTAGTACTGACGTTAATTATCTGCTATTTTGTGGCTTATGGTCTGTCCATGTATGATTACAGACTGAAGAATGTATTATTCTTTCTGGTGATTGCAACCATGATGGTTCCGTTTGAAATACTGATGCTGCCTCTGTATCAGGAGATGATAGATTTAAAACTGATTGATACGACTGCAGGAGTCATTCTTCCCGGTTTATGCAGTGCTTCCACCATCTTTTTCTTCCGCCAGTACATGATTTCCCTTCCTAAGGAATTGCTGGATGCGGGAAGGATCGATGGAGCCACTGAGTTTGGAATCTGTGTGAAGATCATGCTGCCATTAACCAAGCCGGCATTTGCAGCTATGGGGATTTTATGTGCTATGGGGTCATGGAATAACATGCTGTGGCCCATGATGGTATTCCGGGATTCGGGAAGATTTACGCTGCCCATCGGTCTGAATACTCTGCTGACGCCTTACGGTAATAACTATGATTTATTGATTGCTGGGTCCATGTTTGCAATTCTTCCGGTATTGGTAGTATTTTTATGTTTCCAGAATTATTTTATTGAAGGTATGACAGCCGGTGCAGTAAAGGGGTGAATGAATGGGAAGTGAAAAGAAACAGATCAAAACAGTTAAGATTAGTGCTGCAGTATTGGTTATGGTTCTGTTTATATCAGGCGTTATTGCTATTACAGCAGGGGGAGCAAATGTACCACCGAAACGGGTATCTGTGCACGATCCGTCCATAATCAAGGCCAATAACGGAGAATATTATATTTTTGGTTCTCATCTGGCAGGCGCAAAATCCAAGGATCTGGTGGACTGGAAATCTCTTGGCAAAGATTATGACAATGTTACGGATAACTGGCTTTTTGGAAATGTAAAAGCTAATCTGGCAGAATCATTTCGCTGGGCAGGTTATAATGACGGAGACTGTGCAGGTGGGAAATATGCCGTATGGGCGCCGGATGTCATCTGGAATCCCTATTATATCAATGGGGACGGAACAAAAGGGGCATATATGATTTATTACAGTGCCTCTTCCACATGGCGCCGCTCCTGTATTGGTTATGCAGTGTCACAGGACATAGAAGGGCCCTACGCCTATGTGGGCACAGTAGTCTATTCCGGTTTTACAAAAAACGGAAAGCCGGATGGAAATAGTCGAAGAAATACCCGTTGGGATACTGATGCCATTCATATTAAAAAACTGATTGCTTCCGGAAGATTGAAAAATGGCATAAGCACAAAGTGGTTTACCGGGGATGAATGGAACCATAACTATTGTCCGAACGCCATAGATCCCACACTGTTTTTTGATGCACAAGGTCAAAGGCTCTATATGGTTTATGGTTCCTGGTCCGGAGGAATCTATCTGCTGGAAATGGACAGAGAGACAGGAGATGCAAAGTATCCCGGAACGGATTCTGTTGATAACATAAGCGGAAATTATGTGGACCGGTATTTTGGTATTCACCTTGCAGGCGGAAACCATCAGTCAGGGGAAGGACCGTATATTGTCTATGATAAGGAAGCCGGATATTATTATTTATATGAGACATATGGAGCATTGACCGCCAATGGAGGCTATAACATGCGCATGTTCCGGTCAAAAGAGGTCACGGGGCCTTATCTGGATGCAGCAGGGAATCATGCAGCGGACAGTTATAGGAATAATGATCAGTATGGCGTTAAGCTGATTGGTAATTATAAGCTTGCCGGCACCAACACAGGGTATAAAGCAGCCGGACATAACTCGGCATTCATTGATGAAGACGGGCAGCATTATCTGATTTACCACCAGAGGTTTGACCAGGGGACGGAATATCACGAGGTCCGGGTTCACCAGCAATTTCTAAATCAAAAGGGATGGCCGGTGACGGCTGTGTACGAGAACCGGAATGAAAAGGCAGGCCATTATCCGGACAGCGATATTACAGGTACCTATGAATTTGTGAATCATGGTCTGGATACTTCACCCGGAATGATCAGTCCGGAATCAATTACTTTACTGGCGAACGGAAAAATTGGAGGTGACAGGGAAGGAACGTGGAAAAAAATAAAAGGTGACCGGTATGATTATATTACCATCAATATGGGGGGGACGGAGTATCATGGCGTATTCTTTAAGCAGCATAACGAAAAAACGGCAGCAGAACAGGTGATGACGTTCACTGCTGTTGGAGATAATAACACCTGCATATGGGGGAGCAGGGAGTAATGAGCAGCGCAGTATATTTGAAAAAACAGTATTGTATGAAAACACGAATTCATGTATGATGATAGTTAGAATAAAGAGAAGGTTTTTCATAGTATACTGTGCATCTGCGCGAAAGGATTTGTTATGCTGCATATTAAAAATGTTGAGGAAGGGCTGAAGATTTATATCGCTCTGGGATCGGAATTGAGAATTAAGATTATAAAGCTTTTAATTGAGCACACCGAGCTGAATATGAATGAACTGGCATCCAGTTTAGGAGTGACCAATGGAGCTTTGACCAGTCATATTAAGAAACTGGAAGACTGCGGCCTTATTTGTGTAATATCAGAACACAATGGTCACGGGAACCAGAAAATATGCCGTGTGAATGTGGATAAATTACTGGTGGATATAGCTCCGAAACAAAGTGACGATGGAAAAAACACCTATACCACGGATATTAAAGTCGGATATTTTTCCGATTATGAGGTTCTGCCCACATGCGGTCTGGCCAGCAGCCGGACAATTATTGGAGAAGTGGATGATCCCCGTTATTTTGCCCACCCGGACCGGTATCAGGCTGACATTGTCTGGTTTACCAAAGGATACGTTGAATATGTAATTCCCAATCTGCTGCCTCCTCTTCAAAAAATCGACCAGATTACATTTTCTGTGGAAATCGGGAGTGAAGCACCTGGAATTAACAATGACTGGCCTTCCGATATTACCATTAGCATTAACAATGTGGAACTTGGAACGTGGACCAGTCCGGGGGATTTCGGCGATGTTCCGGGGATTTTTACTCCGGACTGGTGGTTCCCCAACTGGAACCAGTATGGCCTGCTTAAGATGATTGTAGTCAATCAGTATGGTACCTTTATTGATGGTTTAAAGATATCCTCCGTTACCATTGATGATTTTAAACTGGATAAACGCAGCCCAATCAGATTAAAATTCCAGGTAAAGGAAGATGCCGTAAATGCAGGCGGATTGACCATATTTGGAAGTAGTTTTGGAAATTATAATCAGGATATTAAAGTCCGGGTTCACTATAGTCCGGTAAAAGGCAAAAGTGAAGACTGATATAGGAGAACAGAACAAACACCGGGAAATGATCCTCTGGAGGTGATCATTTCCCGGTGCTTTTTTTTATTTGGTATTTGCCATTTTATTTAATTCATTTGTTAAGGCTAAAACCTCTTCAATACTGGCTGTGGTTTCTTCGATTCCCGATGACTGCTGTTCGGTGTTTTTCATCGTGGAGTTGGAAAACTGCAGTGTCTTCGTAATTGATTTTTGTATGTCTTCAGTCAGCTGAACGACTTTGGTTGCAGTATCCTTTGAATTCTGGGAAAGCTTTTGGATCTCGGTGGCAACGACTGCAAAGCCTTTTCCAGCTTCACCGGCCCGTGCTGCTTCAATCGAAGCGTTAAGACCCAGCAGCTTCGTCTGATCTGCAATGCTTTTAATGGAATTAAGGATGACGTTGATCTGCTCTGATATCTGTTTCACATTTACGATCTCTTTGTTCAGCTCATTCTGATTCTCAACGACTTGTATGGAGGATGCTGCCAGCTCTTCCATCGTTGCCTCGATCACTGAAAATTGATCGACCAGATCCTTACTCATAGATTTTAATTTGTATTTCTGATAACCGATCTGGGAAAGTGAGTTGGCAACAATAAAAAGAACTTCCGCCGCTGCGTGGATATTTTTTTCTGAAGTAATGTTCACTTCATGAAGCGCATTTATGTATTGATCTTCATTGACTCCGATTTCTCTTGCAACCCGCCTGAATTCATCTTCATTGGGCTTCTTACTTAAAATCTGTCCGCCCAGAATCGTACCGATCAGCTCGCCTTCCACTATGATAGGGGCTGCAAAATCGATGAGGCCTGAATGGCATTTAAAGATATAAGGCCTTCCCAGTCTGGCCGCTTCCTGACCGCCCCTTTTATGGGAGGCGGCACATCGGCTATCTCCAGTCTTCGTTGAATGCGTGTATTGTGCGCAGATTCTTGTATAAGAGCTTGGATTCGTAACCGGATTTCCCTCCCGGTCTACTGCGACGCTTGCAAGATTCATACTGTCTGCAAAATTATCAAGGAATTTTTGCAGCAGACTAATTTCCATTACATCTGAGAGATCGATTTCCGAAAGTGTTTTATAAACATTGTCATTTTTATTCATCTTCATAATATGTCCTCCGTGAATGTTGAAATTTAATAAAAAATGTTGAAATATGTCGAAAGATTTTACATAAATTTTACCACAAAACCGATGATTTGTATATATAATTTGAGAAAAAATTATTGATTGTGGTTCTCAATTGGGATTTTTTACCAATAAACAGACTTAAACAATAGAATTACTATGTAAAACGAAACCAGTAAATATTTGATTGTATTTTTCGAGTAATGTCATAATTGTATACAACATTGTAAGGTTGACTTTACAATTAAAATGTCATATACTGAATGTAAGGTAAACATGACAATAAGAAAGGAACAAATATGAAAAACAGGATCAGGCAATTGCGGGAGGAAAAGGGACTCACTCAGGAACAGCTTGGAGAACTGGTAGGAACTTCCAGACAGGCCATCAATGCAATAGAGACAGAGAAGTTTGAACCGTCGATCTGGCTTGCATATGATATTGCCAGTGTTTTTGAACGTCCCATTGAGGATGTATTTTTATTTGAGGAAAGCGAAAGAAAATCAAGAGCGGATAAAAGCAGGGGGGATAAGAATGGCTGTCAGGAAGCTGCGGTTTAATGAGGATGAGATTCTTCGAAAACGCTGTAAAGAAGTAACGGTTATCGATGACAGAATCAGACAGAACCTTGATGATATGCTGGAAACTCTGCATCATACGGAGAACGGAGCTGCCTTAGCAGCCAATCAGGTAGGAATCTGTAAGAGACTGGTTGTAATAGATTACTGTGACTGCCTGCTAAAGCTGGTAAATCCGAGAATCATCGGGTGCAGCGGGGAGCAGGAGTGTGTTGAGGGCTGTCTTAGTTTCCCCGACCGTTTTGTAAAGACCATCCGCCCCAGGAAAGTCACCATCGAGGCAATGGATGAGAACGGGAATGAGATCATGGTCACCGGAGAAGATGAACTGGCAAAATGCTTCTGCCATGAACTGGAGCATCTGGACGGGAGCATTTTTTTAGATAAAGCGATAGAAGTAGTTGAACTTTAGAATATGGAAATTTGGATACGGAAATTAGCAGTTTTATTGACAGAAATACGGGAATGTAATAGAATAAGATATGTGCTTGAAATCATCAGCCTATGCTCCAATAGGCAGAACCGGATGATTTCATAAAAAAGGGGGATTACGAAAGATGGACAGTTCGGTGACTGGAAATGAAATACTGGATTCTTTTTATTCTGTTATACCATATTTAATGAATTTATTTGATGATGATGTATCCTTTGCTTTAACCGATGCAGAGAAGTTTATTAATGTATGGAATGGAAAAAAGTTAAAATTCCATGTTAATCCCGGTGACATTGTGCCTGCTGGAGGAGCAATCAGGGAGGCATTAGATTTCGGCAGAGTGATCATAAAAGATGTGCCTGCAACTGTGTATGGCATTCCATTTAAATCCTATGCAGTTCCCATAACGGAAAAGAACAAGGTGATTGGTATCCTGACGCTAGGAAGAAGTCTGGAAAAGAGGAATAACTTAATTGAACTGATCAACAAGCTGACTGATGGTGCTAACCAGATTACCGAATCTACCAATGATGTGAGCAGGGGAATCGGACAGCTTAAGGATATGAACGGTGAGATATCTCTTAAAGTACAAGAAGCCAATGAAAGTACGAAGAATACAGATTCCATTCTGGACTTTGTTAAGGACGTTGCAACCCAGTCCAACTTATTGGGACTGAATGCAGCTATTGAGGCAGCAAGGGCGGGAGAAGCAGGAAGAGGTTTTTCCGTAGTAGCAGGAGAGATCAGAAAGATGTCAGCCTCTACCAGCGAATCCATCGGTCAGATAGACGGTGTGCTGAAAAGTATTAATGCTTCCATTACTACGATTAATACACGTATAACGGAATCCAATCAGATTTTTACAAAAGAGACGGAAGAATTTCAAAAAATACTAAATTCCATTGAGGAATTAAACGGAACGGCAAAGCAGCTGGAAGCACTTTTAGAGCATCTGTAGAGCCGCTAAAGAGATGGGGATAGAGCCAGCGGAGCACTATCTCTATTCTTATGTTTTAGATATCAGTTATTATAGGAACTGTGAGGAAAGGGAATGACACATGAAGATCAGGAAATCAAAAGTGGCTGTTGTAGGGTGCGGGCTGGTAGGATCCTCCACCGCATTCAGTCTGGTAACACAGGGAGTATGCGATGAAATTTTAATGATCGATATTAACGAGGAAAGAGCATTGGGAGAAGTGCTTGATTTAAGGGATACGATCAAGTATCTGGACCGTAATGTAAAAGTACGTAAAGCCAGCTATGCAGATTGTTCAGACGTGGATATAATCGTAATCACGGCAGGAGCACCGCCCCAGAAAGGGCAGACCAGACTGGATACGCTGGAGTTAAGTGCCAGAATTGTGAAAACCATTGTTGACCCAGTCATGGCAAGCGGCTTTGACGGGATTTTCATTGTTGTATCCAATCCGGTTGATATCATTGCCCATTATGTTTATAAATTGTCTGGTCTTCCAAAGAATCAGGTAATTGGCACCGGAAGCTCCTTAGATACTTCCAGACTTCAGAATTTTATAGCCGAGCTTGTAAACGTGGATCCCAGAAGTGTTTATGCCTATTCCATGGGAGAACACGGAGATTCCCAGATGGTGCCATGGTCTACCGTGACCGTAGCAGGCAAACCATTTAATGACATTATTCAGGATAATAAAGATATGGTTGGTGATGTTGACTTAGATGAGATTGTGAAAAAGACAACCCTGGAGGGCTGGGAAATCTACAACAGAAAAGGAACCACCTATTACGGAATTGCCACAGCTTGTGCCGGTATCATCAAGGCAATTCTCTATGATGAAAACCGGATCATTCCGGTATCAACCCTCCTGGAGGGGGAGTATGGGGAAACCGATGTATTCGCCGGAGTCCCCACAATCTTAAACCGCACAGGTGCAGCTGATATACTTGAGATTCATATGACGGACGAGGAACTGGATAAGTTTCACCAGTCGGTGGAAATTCTCCGGGAGTATACGAAGAAAATGCATACGGAAGATTAACTCAGGCTTCGGATTTCATGATTTCTCAGAAGAAAAGGAAGCAGGGCGCCGGATACAACCAGGCTGAATAGATTTTGAACCAGGTTGAAGGGGACATTAACAATGGCAGAGGCTGGATTATATACAATCAGCTCAAATATAAAATAACCTCCTGTGACTATACCGCTGCACACTATGCCTGCGGTGAGAAACGGCAGGATGCGATAACCTGCTTTGAGACGGCTGTGTGAAAGTCTGTGGTACAAATATCCGGCAGAGAAGGCGGACAGTGTTTTAATGAGAAATGTAGCAGGTGCATAGAATGCATAGCCTGAAAGCAAATCTGCCGTCATGGATCCCAACCCCCCTGCTAAAGCGCCGGTGACGGGTCCAAGAAGGATACCGCTTAACAAAACCATGCCATCTCCCAGATGAATATAACCATTCATTGCAGTAGGTATATGTATTACCATGGTAGCTGCTGCGGTAAGTGCTGCCATTAAAGCTCCAAATACTAATTTTTTCGTTTTTTTGCTGTTCATAATTATTCCGCCCTTTCAAATAAAATATCAGTTGTTTTGTTGAAATCTATCATATAGAAAAACTGGAGTTTTTTAAATAGCCAATTTAAACAATTTCATGCATACCAGTTAGGCGGGAAGAAATAGCTTTCCGTCAATTTCCTGATTACGTTTTCCCATATCTGGCAACCATAAGGTTAAATCATGGGATTATGGAGACTGGAGGATGATAAAAAATGGCTGAAATGAAAAACAAGGAGAAATTCTTTGCCGGGTGGTATTTTAAAATGCAAAGAGGTGACACCGTTCTGGCTCTGATTCCCGGACTTAGTATGGACGGGACGGGAAAGGTATATCCATTTATACAGGTTATCTGGAATGAGCAGGCCTGCTGGGTGGATTTTAAAGAAGAGGATCTTCTTATTGACTGGAATCAGAAAAGGATTATTCTTGATGATAATATTTTTTCCCGCAGGGGAGTAAGGCTTAACATAAAGACAGATGACATATCATTAAAGGGGATTATCCGTTTTGGTCCGATTACCCCAATCCGGTATCCCATTATGGGCCCCTTTCAGATCATGCCTTTTATGGAATGCAAACATGAGATAATCAGCATGTCACACAGACTGTCCGGTAAGGTGAAACTAAACGGTACAGTTGTGGACTTTGGCGGAGGGCTGGGATATATAGAAGGAGATAAAGGAAAATCGTTTCCGGAGAGCTACCTTTGGCTCCAGTGTAATTCATTTTCTGAAAATGCTTCTGTTATGGTTTCTGTTGCTAAAATTCCATGGCTGGGATTTCGGTTTGATGGCTGTATCGGCGTAATCATGTATCTGGGTAAGGAATACAGGTTTGCTACTTATTTGGGAGCCAGAGTGATCAGCAAAAGAGAGACGGCAGTGATCATAAAGCAGGGGGCTTATGTTCTGAAAGTATTCCTTTCTAATCAAAACAGGAAGGATGAGAAGCGTTTTTCTCATCAGCTGCTGGCACCCAGTCAGGGTGCAATGAGCCGTTCTATTAAGGAAGAGCATTTGCTGCGGGGGAGATTTCTGCTGTACAAAGGAGAAAATATGATATTTGATCTTTCCAGCAGTTCCGTAAGTTTTGAATACGACTTATAAGAAAAACGGCTGTTATCTTACAGTTTATTAAGATAACGGCTATTTTTCTAAATGAATATTAAGTTGGCATCAGGATGTGAGGTTGATATAATAGAATTAGATTTACAATATAATAACAAATCGAAAGTGGGGACTAGAGATGAAGAAATCAGGAAAACTGAGTATTTCAACAAGGCTGAAACGGGTATTTGCAATTCTGGTTTTTATTATTTTTCTTTCTTCAGTATTTTCGCTGGTCAGTTTTCGTTCCATTGGTAATAACATGTCAACATTTTACCAAGTTCAGTATGAGACCACAAAAAAACAGATGGAGATCCGTAAGGATGTACAGACAATTAATAAAAGAATCCTTTGGGCCGCCATTCGGGAAGATGCTTCTGTAACTGCAGAGCAGAAAAAGGAAATAGAAGGCAGATTCGAAAAAATTGTGAAATATATTGCTGTCATTAAAGAGAATCTGAAGGACAAGCAGTCGGTAGAAGCACTGGATCAGGCATTTGCTGATTTCCAGAAAGATACCGCAACGCTGTTATCCATGCTGGAAAAGGGAGATACAAAAGGCGCGGTAGAGTACTACCAGACTACATTCAATGATGTTTCAGAGGTACTTGCCGATGCTCTTGATAAGACCGGCACCCAGGCAGATGAAGCTGCCCTTGCCAAATATACAAACAGTCAGAGAGTTGAAAATCTTGCTACTGTTTGTCTGGCATTCTTTTCGCTGGTCTCTCTCGCGATTGCGCTGCTTATGGGAAGTCGGCTTACCAAATCAATTGCTGTTCCGTTAAAAGAGATACAGAATGCAGCAGGAGAGTTTGCAAAAGGCAATTTACATACGGCGATTACATACGAATCCGGTGATGAGATCGGTCAGGCAGCCCAGGGCTTAAGAGTTTCCATGGAAAAGATCCGGTGTTATATTATGGAAATTGACTGTGCGATGGAGCAGATGGCAGGAGGAAATTTCAATGTGGATTTTTCCAGTGAATTTATTGGGGATTTTAAAAATATTGAATCTTCCCTGCATTGCTTTACTGAAAAGATATCAAGAAGCTTTGAAGAGATAAACGAAGCAGCCAATCAGGTGTCCGATGGTTCCAGCCAGATATCGGAATCCGCCCGCTATCTGGCAGTCGGAGCCGAAAATCAGGCTGGGATTGCCGGCAGATTGTCGGAGTCAGTCACCCGCATCACAGAGCAGATCGGTGAAAATGCGGAGCTGACGAAGGAAATCCAGATGGAGATGGAGCAGATTACCCAGAATATTTCCACGGAGAATCAGAATATGCAGGAGATGGTTACTGCCATGAGTACCATAAAGAAGACTTCTCAGGAAATCAGTAAGATGATTTTAACCATTGATGATATTGCCATGCAGACCAATCTTCTGGCCTTAAATGCCTCCATAGAGGCAGCGAGAGCCGGAGAAGCAGGAAAAGGGTTCGCTGTTGTGGCGGGACAGGTCAGTCTCCTGGCAAGCCAGAGCAAAGAAGCCGCAAAAAATTCCTCTGACTTAATAGAAGCATCCTTAAAAGCTGTGGAAGAGGGAACTGTAATCGCAGACCGGGCAGCCGGCAATTTAAATGGGGTAGCAAAAGAAAGCAGTCAGATCATGGATAAGGTCTGCAGCATAGCTAAGGCTTCCATGGATCAGGCGGATTCCGCAAAAATAATTGAAAATGGAATCGGACAAATCTCTATGGAAGTGGATAAAAGTGCAGCGTCTGCGGAAGAGAATTCTGCTTCCAGCCAAGAGCTTGCAGGGCAGGCACAAAATTTAAAGGACTTAATCGGCCAGTTTCAGCTGAAAGCATAATTTGTCTGATCAACAGCACAGAATTAAAGAGGATACACGGGAAGGGAGGAGCCTGTGTATTCTTTTTTTATTTGTGAATTTTTGAACAAACAGTATATAACAGTTGACAACAGTATTATACTGTTATATACTGTTTATCGAGGAGGGGTGATATGAAAATAATTATAAATAATTCATCCATGCAGCCCCTGTATGATCAGATCACAGAGCAGATCAAAAGCGGAGTCATGCAGGGAACGTTAAAAGAAGGAGATAACCTTCCATCGGTCCGGACTCTGGCAAAGGAACTGCGTATCAGTGCCTTAACAGTAAAGAAATCTTATGACATTCTGGAACAGGAAGGTTTTATTGTTACAATTCATGGAAAGGGAAGCTTTATTGCTTACGCCAGTCAGGAATTCATGCTGGAGGAAAAGAAAAAAGAGGTTGAGGCAGGGTTGGAAGCGGCGATTTCCAAAGGCAGAAGCTGCGGAATGAAAGATGAGGAACTGACGGAATTGTTTTATTTGATTTTGGAGGATTAATGATGTTGTTAAAAATGGAAAACATACTGAAAACATATGGAGATTTTACGATGAATTGTTCTTTGGAACTGCAGCCTGGATATATTACAGGGCTGATCGGACCAAATGGTGCAGGTAAAACCACTGTATTTAAATCTGCTCTGGGACTTATTTCCTTAGACCAGGGTGCTGTAACGGTATTTGGAAAACCGTTTGATCAGCTGTCACTGAAGGATAAGCAGGATATGGGAGTGGTTCTGGCTGATTCGGGATTCAGCGGATATTTAACGATTCAGAATATTGCCAGAGTCATGAAAAATCTATATCAGTTATTTGATCAGGACCGGTTTATAAAAAAGTGCAGGGAATCCGGCCTGCCTTTGAATAAGAAAGTCAAAGATATGTCTGCAGGAATGAAAGCCAGGGTGAAGGTATTGGCAGCCATGTCTCATGAGGCCAGGCTGCTCATACTTGATGAGCCTACGGCAGGACTTGATGTTCTTGCAAGAGAGGAACTGCTTGACACCATTCGGGAGTATATGGAGCCGGGAGACCGTTCTATTCTGATCAGCTCCCATATTTCAACGGATTTGGAGCAGCTTTGTGACGATTTGTATCTCATTGATAATGGAACGATTGTTCTGCATGAGGAAACGGATGTGCTCCTTGGCAGCTATGGTCTTTTAAAAGCAACAGAGGAACAGTATTCACAACTGGATAAAAGTTATATTCTCTGCAGGAAAAAGGAAGCATACGGCTACCGCCTTCTAACAGATAAGATCAGTTATTACCGGGAAAACAAGCCGGAAATTGTAATGGAAAAGGGAAGTGTTGATGAAGTGATTACGATGATGATACGGGGGGAACGGTTATGAGAGGATTGTTAATAAAAGATTTTCTGCTTTTGAAAAACCAGCTGCGCATTTTCCTGCTATATATCATTTTGTCAGCGGGAATGCTTGTGGCAGATTTTAATTCGGTTTTTGTGATTAATTATACGACTTTAATCTTTTGCATGTTTACCATCAGCTCTATTAGTTACGATGAATTTGACAATGGATATGCTTTTTTGTTCACCCTTCCTATCACCAGGGAGCAGTATGCGGCGGAAAAGTATGTATTTGGTATCCTTACGGGAGGTTTGGCCTGGCTGGTTGTGACCATAATTGCAGTTATCATGAATGTTCTGAGAGGAAGAGCGGATACTTGGGATATTGCAGTTTTGGCGCTTTTGTTTCTTTTTTTAGCTTTCCTGTTCTTGTCTGTAGTAATTCCGGTACAGTTGAAGTTTGGCCAGGAAAAAGGAAGAACTGCTCTGATTTTAATCATTGGAGTAATCTTTGCCGCCGCATTCCTTGCAGTGAGAGCGGTAAAAATATTTCAGGTGGACTTATCCGCAGCAGCTGAAAGGTTAACTTCCCTTCATCAGGGACCGGTTATCGCGGTCCTGCTTACTGGCAGTCTGATAGTAATGATTGCATCTTACATGGTATCTGTCAGAATCATGAAGAAAAAGCAATTCTGACAGATACTGGATTATTCAGTCATAAAAAGGGGAAGATAAAAGGAGAAAGCACCGGAGCGTATTACTATGAATCTTATTCTTCTTTTTATGGCATGGATGCCGATTTTAATCGGATCCATGGGGATTGGTTTGATCTCCTATTATTTTTATAAATAGGCAAAAGGAATCCGGTTAGTCAGATACCGTATGGCAGGTGAAATCTGTTTTATCCTGGTTCTGCTGTATTTCCTGCTCTTTTTTCTGAGTGCGCCCCTTTTGGGCATTTGCATGCTGAAAGGCCAGTCTGTGCCGGCCGGGAGCCATATGATATTCCCGTTTATATAGCCGGTCAAAATAACTGGTGCTTTCAAAGCCGGAGCTTTCCGCGATATCGGTGATGGACCGGTCTGTATGCAGAAGAAGGGTTTTTGCCTGATTTAACCGGTATTTATTTAAATATTCAATGGGAGAGAGAGGGACGGAACACTGGAAACAGCGGAGTGCCTCTCTTTTGCTGACTCCTACCGAGTGTGCAATATTTTCCAGAGTCAGTTTCTTTTCATAGTTTTGTTCAATAAAATGAGTCATTCGTCTGAACCGGGCCTGGGAAAGGCGGTTGACCCCAGCATTTTCCATAGTGGCAAATTCATCTTTGTGTTCAAACAGGACGCACCAGATCTGGCAGACCAGTGCATGTGCCCCAAGCTCCCAGGTTGCTGTCTGATCCTCGCACAGTTTGTAAAGGTGTGACAGAATGGTAAGTAGATGGTTCTGCCAGGGATTTTTGCCCCTTAATACAAAGTGGGATATGCCGGAAAATAAAAAGGGAGCCATAAATTTTTCATAGATTGAGCTTCCTTCCGGAGCAATAAATTCCGGAGCAAAGAGTACATTTGGTATGATTGCTGTTCCGGTAGATAAAAAGCGGTGCATGGCACCGGAATTAATAAAGACACCGTCACCGGGTTCCAGTATGTAATGGATGTTTCCGATGGAACAATGTACAATTCCTTCGGTCACAGATACCAGTTCAAATTCCCTGTGCCAGTGCCAGTCGATGCAGTGGTTGTCAAACTTTCCCACATCTTCATAGTAGTATTGAAACGGAAAGTCTGCAAAACCATGGGAGACCAGTTCCATCATGGATTCATCGGTCAGTATTTTTGTGCTTTGCATAGAGCGTTCTCCTTTTTGTGATCGGCTAGATTGTATCATAAACTGGCGGTAAATTGCAAGATCTGAATTACCATCTGCGGTATAATACAATAAAATGACTGGGGAGGGACGGACGCATGAAAGAAAATTATAAAAGTACCATTTATGCCTGCTTTTTAAGCTACATTGTTCAGGCAATTGTCAATAATTTTGTACCGCTTTTGTTTCTGCATTTTCAATGGGAGTATGGGATATCATTATCAAGAATTACCCTGCTTGTCACCGTTAATTTTGGTGTGCAGCTGCTGGTGGATCTTTTATCGGCTGCATTTATTGACCGGGTGGGATACCGGATTTCCATGGTTGCCGCACACGTCATGGCAGCGGCCGGACTGATTCTTTTAACGGTTCTGCCTGGAATCGTCTCTGTTTCCTGGGTTGGATTACTGCTTGCTGTTGTGATCTATGCCATTGGCGGAGGTCTTTTAGAGGTTCTTGTCAGTCCCATTGTGGAGGCGTGTCCTACAGATAATAAAGAAAAAGCCATGAGTATGCTGCACTCCTTCTATTGCTGGGGACATGTGGGAGTGGTTCTTATTTCCACCTTATTTTTCCGCATTTTTGGCATCGGAAGCTGGAGGATACTGGCGCTTTTCTGGGCGGTTGTACCGGCTGTATGCATGGTTTTATTCTTTCGTGTGCCCATTGCTTCTCTTTTAAAAGGAGAGGAAGGTATGTCCTTTGGCACATTGGTTGGTAACAAGTTCTTCTGGATCTTTATGCTTCTTATGGTCTGTGCGGGAGCAAGTGAACAGGCAGTCAGCCAGTGGGCATCGGCATTTGCAGAAGAGGGACTGGGGGTGACAAAGACCATCGGAGATCTGGCTGGTCCGATGCTGTTTGCCCTTATGATGGGGATATCCAGAGCTGTTTATGGACAGTATGGGGAAAGATGGGAGCTGAAAAAGGTTATGGCTGCCAGCGGAGTTCTTTGTATGGGATCTTATCTTTTAATTACCTGCTCTCCCTATCCGGTTCTTGGACTGATCGGCTGTGGATTGTGCGGCTTTTCAGTTGGGATCATGTGGCCCGGTACATTTAGTCTGGCTGCTGCTTCAATTCGGGGCGGGGGCACAGCCATGTTCGCATTCCTGGCGCTTGCCGGTGATCTGGGATGTTCTGGGGGACCTACGGTTGTTGGAATAGTTTCCGGGTTGTTTGGCAGCAATTTGAAAATCGGCATATTTTCTGCAATCGTCTTTCCTCTTGTTCTGGTAATTGTTATTATAAGGTTTTTGACAGTGCAGAAAAATTAATTTATATTGGTTTAAAGAAATAAAAAATGGAGGAAGCAGTTCAAAATGATGAACCGCTTCCTCCATTTCTTAATACACAATTTCCTCATACCCGTCTGTAGTGGGAAACGTGATTGTTACAGCCTTTCCCGGATTTTTATAATCCAGGTTCACATTCATATCAAGTGCCATGGATTCTTCATCCTCGGTGATAATCATCGAGATCAGGATCTCTTCTTTGGAAAAGTATCCTTCCGGACTGATTACTGCCTTTCCGTTTACGCCGGTGATTTTAAAGCCTGAATCCGTAAGGGTAGGCCATACCTTGTCGTAGAATCTGTTTAAATACTGCTCAAGGCCGTTTGTCTCACTGGAATAAAACAGTACGCTGTTTCCGTCCTTGTCCTGGGCGATCTGTACGTTGTCCAGAAATGCCCCAAACTGTCCGGTAAGGCCGCCCAGAGTGAGATGCTTTGTCATATCTTCATATCCGATTTTCATTTTAAATTTTTCACTGTCTCCGGAATCGGAGTAATAACAGCCATTGGTATAAAAGGAACTCTCAGATTTTTCTAAACCCAGAGTCTTTATGATGCTGCTGGATAAAAACTCCATATTGGGCGTGTTGATATCGTGGTATTTCATCTGCATATTCATGATAACCGGAATCTGCAGCCAGTCGTAATATAAATCCATGGTTATATCTGCGTTCACATCCAGTCCTGGTAAAGAAGAACTTTTCTGGTCCGCATCCTGGTAAAGAAGGGATCCCTTTTTCTTCATCTGAACAGCAGTTGAAGGGTTGGCTGCTCTTAAACGTACGATGCCATCGTCTGTCCATGCGCCATTTTCATTAACTGTAAGACCATCGGGAGTCATCGTATCCGTAAGCAGGATTCCGTCTCCGTCAAAATAATAGCACTCTGCCATTCCGTCTTTGTCAGAATCGATCCACTTCCAGGCAGATGCCGCATAGGTATGATCGTCTTCCTTCCACCGCCAGCCTTCCGAATCCTGTTTCCAGGTTCCTGCCATTGCGGTAGATGCAACAGAGATTGACAGAAGTGAGGCAGCAGCAAATACTTTAATCAGTTTTTTCATGCCTTTTACTCCTCCTGTTTTGCCATTGAAACGGTGGATGTTTCATGGCCTGAATGTATTTTACCATAACTTTCCAGTAACAACAATGTTTTTCGGGGAAGTAAGTAAAAGGATATGAGTTACTTTAAGGAGGCTTTTAACTGTTCCATAAGCTCAAGATCTGAGGCTTTCAGCTTCATGTTGGTAGTCAGTGTTTTCCCTTCCGGAGATGTGACGTGGATTTCTATCATGGATCCTTCTTTTAAGGCACTTTCCGAAGCTGCTTTTAAGAATAAGGGAAATTTGGGGTGATTGCCTTTGAACACATTCCAGGCTTCTTTTAACTGCATAAGATTCATGAGATTCATATAATAAATCCTTTCTGATTTAAAATTGATAGGCATATCCTAGCACAAATTAAGCGGGGAGTCAAATAAGGATCAGTGCAGTCAGCGTCTGGTAATAAAGGAGAACCAGAAAAAAGAAAATCAGGATAACGGGAAGCGTCCGCTTTAACAAATCTCCCATTCCTGTATGGAAATATTCGGTTACCAGTGCAAGGCATACATGGGTTGGAGAAACCTGCATGGCACAGTAGGAAGAGGACATTAAAAGCATCATCAGCGCAGCTCCTCCGTTTGGAATGGCTGCAAAGGCCAGAGGAAGACAAAGGACAATAATTGCCGTTGATCCGCCTATAATGGAACCGAAAAAGAAGATTAGTGCAAAGGCAAGGTAAGTGGGTATGGGCAGAGCGCTGAAAAGATCAGGAAGCTGTGAAATTACATCAGTATAAGTGAGGACCTCTTTGAAAATCATGATTAAAAGTGTATTTACAATGATTTTAGGCTCCAGTGCTGAGAGAAAAAACGGCTTGATTTCACGTATGGAAAAGCGGTAAAAGAAGAAGGCCACAGCGATTACCAGAGGAGTTGCTATGTATACTTCAAGATGAAATGCAATGATGAGAATGATGGCTGCAGCAATGGTCCACAGGCTGTTTGCAAGCTGCCTGAAAGCTGCTTTTTTTGACATTCCCTCGTCATTTGCAATCTCTCTTGGAATTTTTCTAAGATAAAAAATATAACCCAGAAAAATCAGGATGCCCACAGCCGGGAGCATGGAGAGAAGAAAGTCCCCTGTCTCAACACCTGCCAGACCCAGTGCAATCAGGATGGATGAATAAGTGGGAAGAAAACTCTCCGGAATATGGCGGTAATAGCTGGTGACAAAGGTTTTATCCTCTTTGCTTAAATAATCCCCGCAGGAGGAATCCACAATAGACCCGCAGATGTAGACGGCTCCTGCAGAAGGCAGCAGACCGATGAAAATGGGAGCCAGCATGGTGGTGATCCGCCTGTTGTGAAACAGATGATTTAACGAGGATTCGGCTGTCATTAAAAGATTCCGTTTCTCCAGCATGCGCTGTAAGAACGTAATGGTGTAAAAGCTTAATAAAATGGTTACGGTGCTTTGGGAAAATACAGCTCGCCAAAGAATGGAACAGATACTAAAAACCGGTATCTGAAAGACAAAAAATGACAGCAGTATGCTGCAGGCAATGGCCTGCCATAAAGGTCTTTTCAGCCATAGCAGCACTAAAATTACAAGAAAGACCAGCAAGAGTTTGATCAGTTCCATTGAGATCATGGTATTTCCTCCCTGTTGTGTGATAAAAAGTTATTATTGCAATAAAATATTATCAGGGAGTTTAGCATCATTTTTTTTAAATGTCAATCTGTTTTTTCGGCTCCTGCTTGCTGATTTTACTTAAATACCGGTAAATGGTGGCATCGGAGCAATTAAGTTTTAAGGCGGCTTCACTGACGGCACCTTTGATCATAAAGACTCCTTTTTCGTTCAGCTGCTTTACGATGGAGATCTTTTCATCCTGGGTGAGACGGTCTGCAGGAATTCTGTTTTCCATGATATAATCCGGCATGGCACTGGCGATCATATCTCCAATGTCATTTGTAAATGTTTCCGTATGCTCCACAGGCAGGTCAATAATCTTACTTGAGGAAGATTCCATAGACAATCCGCCAAGCTTTAAGATAGACTGGCACAGCTCCTGGTAAATCTGTGTGTCTACATTAAGGCAGAGCATGCCTAAGAGCTCCTGTCCCTCTTTGATAAAAAGGGTTGAGGAGATCAGAGGCTTCTTGTCTTTGGTCAGACCGCTGTAATTGAGCAGGTAAGGCTCCTTTTTCCAGATTCCCTCTCTTATGATTTTAAGAGCCAGATCCGTTAATGGAGCGCCAACGGTTCTGCCGCTGTTCTGCCCGTTGGCAATGGCTGTAATGCAGCGTTTCCCTTCTCTTAAATCAAGAAGTGCAATTTCATAATTGTCACTTAATACATTTCCAAGAAAATTAGTAAGCATTTCGTAGTGCATCATAATATCGCTCATAGAGTATGGCCCCCTTTTGATCTGATAAATTTTAGATTATTATATACCGAAAAAGCCTGATATGTAAATCCTTGTCCTTAAATTATCTGTCAATCATGCATATTTGTGAAAAATGTATTAAAAGTAAGAAAACGACGACTGGCTTTTGTGAAAATAATAAAACATTATTATCCTGATAAAAAAATATTGACAAAGGCAAAACGATGGAATATACTTTGCCTAACAGTTCCCCAGCCGTCAGGAAGCGGAACAGGTGGTAGACAAAGGCGTTTGCATAATAGCAGGCGCCTTTTTTGTCGTTTTAATCGATGAAAACAGATGCAGGAGGAGAAAAAAATGAAGAAGATTATGAAAAATGCAGTTTGTTCGGTTATGGTTCTTACACTGGCGGTGTCTATGACCGCATGCGGGAAAACCCAGAGTTCTGGAGTCACAAAAGTGAAGGTGGGTACCGGAAATGCCATGCCGCCTTATTGCTCTCTTAATGATAAGGGGGAACCGGTGGGGTATGACGTGGCAGTATTAAAAGAGATTGATAAGCGTCTTGACAAATATGAATTTGATATTCAGGCAATGGATTTTAATACTCTCATTGTTTCCATTGATTCGGGTGCGTTGGATGTGCTGTCCCACCAGCTTGTAAAAAGTGATGCAAGAAAAGAGAAATATTTATTCCCGGAACAGTATTACTGTCTCTCTCCCATGTCCTTATGTGTGAAAAAGGACAGCGGGATTCAGTCACTGGCTGATATGGCAGGAAAATCCATCAACCAGTCACCCACCAGCTACGAATATTCCATGCTGATGGCTTATAACGAGAAAAATCCGGGAAAAGAACTGAAAATCAATGCAGTCAGTGACTTGTCAACGGCAGACGGTTTTAAGCAGGTTTCCAATGGGCAGGTGGATGCAAGCCTTACCTATCAGTCCACCTATGACAGTGTACAAAAGGAATTAAAACTGGATAATCTGGCACTCACCGATGTGGTTATGGTAGAAGATACCTACATCATGTGTGCAAAAGGAAAAGATGATTTAAATACCGCCATTGATGGAGCATTAAAGGAAATGGTAAAGGATGGAACCTTATCAAAGATCGCAACGGAATACCTTGGTCAGGATGTATTTTCAAACTATGCGGATATGGTCAGTATAACAGCAAAATAAACGGATTGCAGAAATGGAGGGAAAAGAATTTGGAGAACACATTCAAACCGGCTACAATTCCGGGCTATATTCCCAATGTATTAAGGGCTTTTCCTGTTACCATGGAGATTCTCCTGATATCGCTTTTGATCAGCCTGGCACTGGGGGCGCTTGTAACTGCAGCAGGAATCGGAAAAAGAAAGTGGCCCAAAGCGATTGCAAACGGCTATATCGCATTTATGAGAGGAATTCCCACGCTGGTTTTAATCTTTTTAATCTATCTGGGACTTCCCCAGCTGGCACAGACCGTTGGAATTGATTTATCGGGAGTCAGCAAGACCGTATTTATTGTGGCATGTCTTTCCCTTGGCAGCTCTGCCAATATGGCGGAGATGATGAGAGCCTCTTATCTGGCAGTGGATAAGGGGCAGCGGGAGGCAGCCTACAGTGTGGGAATGAAGGAATTTACAGCATTTCGCCGGATCATTTTCCCCCAGGCCTTCGGAATTGCAATTCCTGCACTGGGTAATAACATAATCATGCTGTTTAAGGATACCTCACTGGCCTTTGCAATCGGTGTTATTGATTTAATGGGAAAAGCAAGAGCCATCAGCTCTGCCAGCTATGGGGCAAACCGCCTGGAAGTCTATATTGCAACGGGTATTATTTTCTGGGCAGCCTGCATTATCCTGGAGTATTGCAGCAAATTTATAGAAAAAATCTACACAAAAGGCCGGAAGAAGGCAACAAGTTAAAGAAAAGAGGAAAACAGGATGGATTTTAAATTTATCATAGAAGCGCTGCCAAAGATCATGCTTGCAGTTCCCATCACGCTTTTCATGTCTCTTGTATCAGCTGCTGCAGGCTGGCTGCTGGGTCTTTCCATCGCATTGATCATAAAACACAGGGTTCCTGTTTTGTCCCAGTTTTCAGCTGTGTTCGTTTCCTTTATGAGGAGCGTGCCCATGGTGATTTTGTTATACATTTCTTACTACGCCCTGCCAATCCTTTTATACAGCTATGGTCTGAGCATTGGAATCACCATTGATATCAATGCAGTTCCGCCCATTGTATATGCCATCATTGCCCTGGCTCTTGATCAGGCGGCCTATTCTTCAGAAATATTCCGCTCCGCCTTATCCGCCGTTGATGAGGGGCAGATGGAAGCGGCATTCAGTGTGGGAATGACCAGAACCCAGGCACTTGTGCGGATTATCTTTCCCCAGGCACTTGCAATTGCCATTCCAAACTTAGGAGGCATCTTCGTCGGTCTGGTGAAGGGAACGTCACTTGCGTATTATGTAGGGGTTTATGAGATAACCGCAACGGCAAACTTACTGGCAATGCCGGCGCTTAATTTCATTGAAGCTTATATTATGACAACCCTGATTTATGAAGCAATCAGCTTTGTACTGAATAAATTATTCCGCATCTGTGAGGACCGGCTTAAAAAGTTCCGGGCAGGCGTATCTGCCTGAGCGCGGACACGAATATGAGGAAGGAGCAGATATTATGGCAAATATGGTGGAACTGGACAATATCCATAAGTCATTTGGAAAAAACCACATTTTAAAGGGAGTTAATTTAAAGATTGAAAAAGGGGAGGTAGTGGTAATACTGGGTCCCAGCGGCTCCGGAAAAACAACGCTTCTGCGTACCGTGAATTTCCTGGACAGCGCAGATGACGGCAGTGTTACAGTCAATGGCTTTCAGCTGGACTGCAAAAAGCATTCCAAAACCCAGGTCATTGAACTAAGAAGAAAGACAGCCATGGTATTTCAGAATTATAATTTATTTCAGAATAAAACCATTCTGGAAAATGTCATGGAAGGTCTTGTGACGGTTAAGAAAATAGGAAAGGCAGATGCGGAAAAAATGAGCCGTGAAATACTGGCAAAGGTGGGATTGTCGGAACGGTGTGATTTTTATCCGTCCCAGCTTTCCGGCGGTCAGCAGCAGAGAGCCGGCATTGCAAGGGCGCTGATTCTGGATCCTGACGTAATTCTGTTTGATGAACCAACCTCCGCTCTGGACCCGGAGCTGGTAGGAGAGGTTTTAAATACTATAAAAACGGTTGCCCAGACCGGTATTACCATGATTGTTGTAACCCATGAGATCTCATTTGCCAGAGAGGTTGCATCAAGGATCATATTTATGGAAGGCGGAAGCATTGTTGAGGAAGGAAAACCCTCTGAGATTCTGGTGAATCCAAAAGAACCAAGAACGCAGCAGTTTTTAAAGAGGATCACGGATCCCCAGGCTGCAGAAAAAGAATAAGAGACGTTAAGTGGAGGAAGCCAAATGCGCTATGATTTTGAAACTCTGGTAAGAAGAGAAAATGCAGGTTCATTTAAATGGAATGATATGAAAATAAAAAATCCCGATGTGAAGGAAAACGTGGTGCCTCTTTCCGTTGCGGATATGGAGTGGAAAAATCCCCCGGAAATCATTGAAGGATTAAAAGCCTATTTAGATCAGTCCATATTGGGGTATACCGGAGCTACGGATGCCTATTATGAAAGCGTGATCAGCTGGATGGAAAAACGCCATGGATTTTCTCCAAAGAGGGAATGGATTGTGGAGACAGCAGGTGTCGTGCCTGGTCTCGGCCAGATGGTGGCTGCATTTACAGAGCCTGAAGATGCAGTTCTCATAATGACTCCGGTCTATTATCCATTCCGCATGTCAGTGGAAAACAATAAGCGGACGCTGGTAACAACGGAGCTGGTCAATACAGGGGATTCCTATCAGATAGATTTTCAAGATTTTGAGGAAAAAGCGGCGAGAGAAGACGTAACGCTTCTTATATTATGCAGTCCGCATAATCCGGTTGGCCGGATATGGACAGAGGAGGAGCTTGGAAGGATTGCGGAGATCTGTTTAAGAAACGGAGTTTTTATTATTTCTGATGAGATTCATTTTGATCTGATTCTTCCAGGTTACCACCATGTTTCCATGGGAACCTTGGAGGAAAAATATGTAAATAACTGTGTGATCTCAACCGCTCCCAGCAAAACCTTTAATCTGGCGGGATTTCAGACCTCCAATCATTTCATCGCCAATGAGACAATGCGGGAAAAGATCACTGCTGCGAGAGGGTATCATTCTTTGAATTTAATGGGATACAAGGCGTGTGAGATTGCCTATACCCAGTGTGAGGCCTGGCTTGAGGAACTGCTTTTGCATCTGGATGACAACAAGAAATTTGTTGAGAAATTTGTTGCAGACAATCTGCCTGAGGTAAAGGTTTATGATCTTCAGGGAACCTATCTGCAGTGGCTGGATTTTAACAAATTGGGAATGGATTATCAGGAACTTGAGAAGTTCATGCATATGGAAGCTCAGCTGTTCTTAGATGAGGGATATATCTTCGGAGAGGGGGGAAGAGGATTTGAACGGATCAATATCGCCTGTCCTTTATGGGTTTTAAAAGAGGCAATGGAACGGCTTTTGGAGGCGGTAAATCGATATAAGGAACGGAGGTAGTCATATGTCAGCTGTCAATACAATCTGGGTTCTGTTCGGGGCTGCGCTGGTATTTTTTATGCAGGCAGGATTTGCCATGGTAGAGGCGGGATTTACCAGAGCGAAAAACTCGGGAAATATTATCATGAAAAATATGATGGATTTCTGCATTGGAACCCCCATCTACTGGTTTGTAGGATTTGGAATTATGTTCGGGGGAGGAATTGATTTTTTTATACATGGCGATTACAGTGAGATACTTCCCACTGGTGTTTCTCTCTGGTCCTTTGTCATATTCCAGACCGTGTTTTGTGCCACGGCTGCCACAATTGTGTCGGGAGCCATGGCGGAGAGGACGAAATTTTCCGCATACTGTGTTTACAGTGCGGTCATATCCTGTGTGGTTTATCCGGTGTCCGGTCACTGGATCTGGGGCGGAGGCTGGCTGTCATCTCTGGGATTTCATGATTTTGCAGGTTCTACGGCGGTCCATATGGTAGGCGGCGTGGCAGCATTTCTGGGAGCTTATATTCTGGGGCCGAGAATCGGAAAATATACAAAGGATGGGAAGCCCAAGGCCATACTTGGGCATAGCATTACACTTGGTGCTCTTGGAGTTTTCATATTATGGTTCTGCTGGTTTGGATTTAATGGTGCTTCAACAGTTTCCATGGAAGGAGACAGCATTGAGGCAGCTGGAAGAATCTTTATGACGACTAATCTGGCGGCGGCAGTATCCACCTGCACCACCATGATATTTACCTGGATCCGCTACAAAAAGCCGGATGTTTCCATGACGTTAAACGGAACTCTTGCAGGTCTTGTCGGAATAACAGCCGGGTGTGATGCTGTAACTCCGGGCGGTGCGGCTGTCATTGGTATCTGTACGGGACTTATGGTGGTTGTGTCTATCGAATTCATAGATTCCAGGTTAAAGGTGGATGATCCCGTAGGAGCAATTGGAGTACATGGGGTATGCGGAGCGCTTGGAACCATTTTAGTGGGAGTTTTTGCAAAAGAAGGCGGTCTTTTATATGGAGGAGGCATAAATCTGTTGGGAATTCAGCTCCTTGGAGTCCTTTCTGTAGCGGCCTGGGTTGGAATTGTTATGTTTGTGGTATTTAAGATTATCGACCGGACCATCGGTCTGCGGGTTACTTCCAGAGAAGAAATTGAAGGTCTGGACAGTACAGAGCATGGACTCGCCAATGCCTATGCAGATTTTCTCCCCGTTGTGCCCATGGAAGATCTGGCTAACCGGGTGGAGAGTGTGTCTGGAATTAAGACAGTCAGACCGGATGTTCCTGTGGAAGAAGCCATTCCTGTTAAATCTGGTGATTTTTCAGGTACAGGTGTTTCAAAATCAATCCTCACCAAGGTTGAAATTCTGGCAAAACAGTCAAAGTTTGAAGAACTGAAATCCGCTATGAATGAAATAGGAGTAACTGGTATGACGGTCACTCAGGTTCTTGGCTGTGGTATACAAAAAGGTGCGGCAGAATATTACAGAGGAATTCCAGTGGATATAATGCTTCTTCCAAAAGTACAGGTGGAGATAGTGGTTGCCAAAGTTCCGGTTGAAGAAGTGGTTAAGACTGCCAGAAAAGTGCTTTATACCGGACATATCGGTGATGGAAAAATATTTATCTATGATGTCAGGGATGCGGTAAAGGTTCGTACCGGTGAAACCGGATATGATGCCATGCAGGGAGTGGATGATATATAAAATTTCTGACTTAAATTGTTTTGGAGTCAGGCGGAAGCAAAGTTTCTTTCCGTCCGGCTCCTTTTTTGATGCGCGGGATTCTGATATTTTTATGATAACATGCTAATTTTGGAACCTAACATGTATAATTTTGACCCACCGGTTGAGAATTCCATGGAAACATGGTATAAGCTTAAAAGATATAATTGTTATTAATTGTAACTTTTCTATTGGCACCAGCTTGTGCTGACCATGATATTTATTATATAATAAAAGCCAAAGTAACATTCTCTAATAGTATACTTGCGCTGTTTTGCTTATTTAAAAGGAGAATATCTTTATGACTAAAAAAGAAATCATGAAAAAAATTATAGGAAATGTTTTGATTCCCATCGGATTTGTATCTGGTGAAAATATAAATAGCTGTTGGTTTATAAGGAAATTCAAAAACAGTAAGGGAGAAACAGCAAGACAGGTTGTTGAGTTTTACAGCAGCGGATGGGAGAAAAAACTGTATATGGTCATTAGTTGCTTTTCGGGAAAATACAGCAGTTACCGGATCAGCGATTTTGTGCCGGACAGCAGGGAGGACGGTCTGCCTTATTCTACAATAAGAGAATATCAGCTGGCTGTTGAATCATATGCGGATATTCTGAAACAATATGGTCCGGACTTTTTTAAGAAAATTGCCCAGCCGCCGGCAGAAAATGATTATTTCAAGGAAGAGGATAATTGCAGGCTGTTTGAAAAACATGAGTCATTAGCCGAAAAATTTGTGGCAGAACATAAACTGGATCTGTCACAAATATCGACAGTAGATGCAGTAAAGATAATAAAGAAAATTTTATTGGAAAAACAGGAAGAGCCTTTTGAAAACTGCCGGGATATGATACTGGAACTGTCGGCATTTTATGGCTGTGTGCAAAAAAAAAGCCACAAATGCAAATGGGTCATGCATAATTGCAGAACACATTTTACATGTACCCTGGATTTTAACTCGAAATCAATTCCCTCATTATATGTACATAATGACATTCATATGGCATGGAAAAATGGTGTGGACAAGCTGGATTCTTTAATAATATGATGGTGTTAAACTGAATGGAGGTGGAACCCATTATGGCAGATGAAATTGTCACAATCAGTGAGATGGCAAAACTGCATCACCTCACTCGGCAGACGCTTATTTATTATGACCATATCGGGCTTTTGAAACCTGTTTCCATTAATGAACATGGTTACCGGTACTACAGCGTTTATCAGATTCCTGTATTGCGGGAGATCTGCCTTTTAAAAAAGCTTGGGGTGAAACTGGAAGATATTAAGAAAAGCTTTGAAAACCGCAGTCCCGATACAGTAATTAATCTCCTGGAACTGCAAAAAGATTCAGTGGATGAGCAGATTCTGGAACTGAATAAAACCAGGATGCATCTGGAGCAGCGAATCCGGTTTTATGAGGACCTTCATGAAGAACACCCCATCCATACTCCGCTTATAAAGGAAATCGGACGCAGGAAGATTCTTTTTGTTCCATTTCCCTGTGAGCCGTGTAAGAATATACTTCATCTTACGCTGATGAGGGCCTGGAATCAGCTTTTTGACTGGGGTACGGTGCCTTCCAGCGGGTTTGGCACTCTGATCAGGTGCAGTCAGTTTGAAGCGGATGATCTATACAGGGGGGCTGGGATTTTCGTTGTGGTCCCGGACCAGGAGTATAACTTTCCGGGTATTGAGGAAATTCCGGGAGGTATATTTGCCTGTATGTATAAATACTCCTTTCCATATTACAAAGATGATTTTTATACTCTGAAAGAATGGGCCGGGTCCCAGGGGTATGATATCATTGGTGATGCTCTGGATTTATGCCTGTTGGATACCACATTTTATAATTCGGAACATGAGGTGGATTACTGCTGTCTGCAGATTCCCGTGAAGAAAAGATCCTCTTGACTGTATAGCCGCAATATAGTGCATAGTTAGATTATCAGACTATTATAGATAAGGGGGATTTGTTATGTCAGAAATGAAAGTAAATGATCTGCGTTCAGCTTTAGAACTTTTGGCGTCAATTCCAGGCCAGCTGATTGAAACAGATGAGGAAGTTCATCCACATGCAGAACTGTCCGGGGTTTACCGCCACGTAGGTGCGGGTGGTACGGTTATGCGCCCCACAAAGGAAGGACCTGCCATGATATTTAATCATGTAACCGGTCATGAAGGCGCAAGAGTGGCAATCGGACTGTTGGCAAGCCGTAAAAGAGTCGGTTATTTGTTGGGCGAAGCACCGGAACGGCTGGGACATATGCTTAACGATGCAGTTAAGAATCCTGTGAAACCGGTCGTTATTGACCAGAAAGAGGCGAAATGCCAGGAAGTAGTTCATTATGCATCCGATCCGGATTTTGATCTGCGCAAACTGGTTCCTGCGCCCACCAACACTAAAGAGGATGCAGGTCCCTATATCACAATGGGGATGTGTTATGCATCTGATCCGGAAACAAAGATTTCCGATGTTACCATACACCGTCTGTGCATTCAGAGCAGGGATGAGATCTCCATGTATTTTGTGCCTGGAGCCAGACATTTAAATGTATTTCGTGAAAAAGCTGAGGCAGCAGGAAAGCCCCTTCCTATTTCCATCAGCATCGGTGTAGATCCTGCCATTGAGATCGCTTCCTGTTTTGAGCCGCCTACAACGCCCCTTGGATTTAATGAGCTTGAGATCGCAGGAGCAATCCGCAAAAAAGCAGTTGAGCTGACTCCTTGTATTACCATCGATGAAAAATGCATTGCCAACGCGGAATATGTAATAGAAGGAGAACTGCTTCCGGGTGTGCGGGTAAGAGAGGATCAGAATACCAATACTGGAAAAGCTATGCCTGAATTTCCAGGATATACAGGTCCTGCAAATCCAGAACTTCCTGTTATCAAAGTAAAAGCAGTCACCCACAGAATCAAACCCATCATGCAGACCTGCATCGGACCCAGCGAAGAGCATGTAAGCATGGCCGGAATTCCAACGGAAGCCAGTATTATCCAGATGGTGGAAAAAGCCATGCCTGGAAAGCTGTTAAACGTCTACTGCGCTTCCAGCGGCGGTGGAAAATATATGGCAGTTCTTCAGTTCTGTAAAAAAATACCCAGTGACGAGGGAAGACAGCGCCAGGCAGCGTTACTGGCTTTCTCTGCGTTCAGCGAACTGAAGCATGTTTTTCTGGTGGACGAAGATGTGGATCCGTTTGATATCAATGATGTAATATGGGCGATGAATACCCGCATGCAGGGAGATTCCGGCATTGTCTGCATTCCTGGGGTACGATGCCATCCACTGGATCCCTCCAACGATCCCTCTATCTCACCTTCCATAAGAGATCATGGGATCGCCTGTAAAACCATTTTTGACTGCACCGTTCCATTTGATCAGAAGAGCCGCTTTAAACGAGCGAAGTTTATGGATGTAGATCCTTCCCATTGGGTACCGGACATTCACTAGATTATTACTGGATTTTTACTAAATACATAAGAGGGATACATATGCCAATCGGAGTGATTATTAACAGTCTGGCAGTGCTGACAGGCGGCGCTGCCGGAGCTTTATTAGGAAATAAAATACCTGTTCATCTTCGTGATAACCTCACGTTGATCTTCGGAGTTGTTTCCATGTCCATGGGAATCAATTCTATCGTAAAACTGACGTATCTTCCAGCTGTTGTGTTTGCGGTAATCATTGGAACTGCGATTGGTGAACTGATTCATTTGGAATGGGGGATCACGGCTGCAGCCCAGAAAGTACAGGCTCCTATTTCAAAGATGTTTTCCAGAAAAGAGACTGGGTTAAGCCAGGAGGAGTTCATGCAGAGGCTTGTCAGCATCGTCGTCCTGTTTTGTGCAAGCGGAACCGGTATATTTGGCGCGTTGCAGGCGGGAATGACTGGAGATCATACGATTCTGTTCTCCAAGTCCATCCTTGACTTTTTTACAGCGGGTATTTTTGCAGCAAGCCTTGGATTTATTACGTGCACCGTATGCGTTCCCCAGTTTATTGTACTTTTGACTTTGTTTCTCAGCGCTTCTTTTATCATGCCGATGACAACAACGGAAATGATAAATGATTTTACCGCATGCGGCGGCATTTTAATGCTCGCTACTGGCCTTCGTATTTCAGGTATCAAATCATTTCCCATAGCAAATATGCTGCCTGCCATGGTACTTGTTATGCCGTTTTCCTATTTCTGGTCCCATGTAATTTTGAGCCTGTTGTAAGCCTATGGAGTAGAAACGGATAATACTTGCTGCCAGTAGTTTAACAGGTCTTTTATTATCTTCACAGTAATGCTATAATTAATAAAGCAAAGATAAAAACACAGCTCATGGCATCTGTCATGGAGATCCGGTTGGTAGTCCGGACGGAAACGGTTTCCCACCGTTTCTAAGTAACCCTCCTCCTGGTCGTCCGTTCTTTGTCGAAACAATAAAAGGAGGAATTGTTATGGACAAGGTTTCGGTTGGATTTTCAGTATTTTTTGAGGAGCCCTTCTGGGTAGGCGTTCTGGAGCGGGAAACGGATGGAAAATTGATGGTAAGCAAGGTCACATTCGGCCCAGAGCCTAAGGATTATGAGGTGAATGAATTTCTTCGCAAGAATTACTACAGGCTGAGGTTTAGTCCGGCTGTTGAGGCTGCTGTGAAAGAATGCAGTAAGAATCCCAAACGGATTCTGCGGGAGGTGCGCAGGCAGATTCAGAACACAGGAATCAGCACGAAATCCCAGCAGGCGCTGAAATTGCAGCAGGAAGAAGGAAAACTGGAGCGGAAACTTTTATCCCGGGAAGCAAGGGAGGCCGAAGCGCAGCGAAGGTTTGAACAGAGACAGCTGAAGAAAAAGGAGAAGCACAGGGGCAGATAATGCCCCTTTCTCTATGTGAAAGCAGGTGAAAGAATGTACATAGCAGATTTACATATCCATTCCCGGTATTCTATGGCAACCAGTAAGGACTGCACACCGGAACAGCTGGATCTCTGGGCGAGACGAAAAGGAATCGGGATTCTCGGAACCGGTGATTTTACACACCCGGCATGGAGGGAAGAATTAAAAGAAAAACTGACTCCGGCGGAGGAAGGGCTTTATGTATTAAAGGCAGAATACCGTCTGGAGGAAGAAAATACCTCCGATTCCCTGATTCCCCGTTTTGTTGTTTCAGGAGAAATCAGTTCTATATATAAAAAAAATGGTAAGACAAGAAAGGTACACAGCCTCCTTCTGCTGCCCGGACTGGAAACGGCAGAGAAACTCTCCGGGAAGCTTGAGACTGTGGGCAATATCCGTTCTGACGGCAGGCCCATCTTAGGCCTTGACTGCCACGACCTTCTGGAAATGATGCTGGAGACAGACCCACGGGCAGTTTATATACCCGCTCACATCTGGACACCTCATTTTTCCCTGTTTGGGGCATGTTCCGGATTTGATTCCATAGAAGAATGTTTCGAGGATCTGACTCTGCATATACATACATTGGAGACCGGACTTTCTTCTGATCCTTCTATGATATGGGGAATATCTGCGCTGGACCGATTTCAGCTGATCTCCAACTCCGATGCCCATTCTCCCGCAAAGCTGGGAAGGGAAGCCAGTCTTTTAAACATGGAGCTGTCCTTTGACGGACTTTCTCGTGCTTTAACGACTGGCAGAGGATTAATGGGAACTATTGAATTTTTCCCGGAGGAAGGGAAATACCACCATGACGGTCATAGAAAATGCGGGATTTGTTTTTCTCCTGTCGAGGCAGAACGGCATTCCGGTAAGTGCCCGGTCTGCGGCGGGAATCTGACCATGGGAGTATCTCATCGGATTATGCAGCTTTCTGACAGGGAAGAGGGCTTTGTACTTCCACAGGGCAAACCTTTTGAAAGTCTGGTACCGCTGCCGGAGGTCATCTCTGCCTGTCTTGGGTATTCCGCCGCAAGCAAAAAGGTTCAGACTCAGTATTTTGAACTGCTGCGGGGGCTGGGATCTGAGTTTGAAATCTTAAGGGAGGTTCCCCTGGAAGATATAAGACGGATATCGGACCCGCTGCTTGCAGAAGGAGTCAGCCGGCTCCGGCAAGGGAATGTGAAGCGGATACCAGGGTATGACGGGGAATACGGAAGGATAAAGCTGTTTGATCCTGATGAGAGCTGGTAAAACGTGAGGAAAGGACTACAACAAATGACAGAAGAGAAAACTGGAGCAATTCTTAAGAAGCTGGATGAAGTATACGGAGTGACAAAAGAAGAATTCTATCACGATCAGCCCTGGCAGCTGCTTGCAGCCATTATGCTCAGCGCACAGAGTACAGATAAGCAGGTGGAAGAGGTATTGCCTGACTTTTGCAGACGGTTTCAGACTGCTGACCAGCTTGCCCATGCACCTCTGGAAGAAATTGAGGCTTCTATCCGTTCCATTGGCCTTTATAAGAATAAAGCAAGGAATTTAAAGAAATGCTGTACTCAGATCGTAAATGAATATGGCGGTGAGGTACCATCAGATATAGAAGGACTGTTAAAACTGGCGGGAGTGGGTAGGAAGACAGCCACCCTGTTTCTTGCCGATGCGTATGAAATTCCGGGAGTTACCGTGGATACCCACGTATTCCGGATATCCAGACGGCTGGGCTGGGCAGAAGGGAACAATCCGGTAAAAGTGGAACTGGAGCTTCAGAAGGTTTTGCCTGAGGAACATTGGAACAGGATTAACTTTCAGCTGATTTATCATGGGAGAGAGATCTGCACAGCAAGGAAGGCTAAGTGTAGCGAATGTGTGCTGGGGGAATGGTGTGAGAGAAAGCTGTAGTGATTAAAGAAAGTGACCGACAAAGCATAAAAGGAGACGAAACAATGAAATTAATGTTCAAACAACGCTTTTTTTCCTGGTTTGACAGTTATGATATTTATGATGAGGCTGGCAGTCCTGTTTTTACAGTCAGCGGAAAACCTGCATGGGGACACAAATTGGAAATCTATGACAGAAACGGCAGTCATCTGGCGACTTTAAAAGAGCAGATATTCACGTTTCTTCCCCGGTTTTATATCATTATAAACGGTGAAACGGTTGGCACTATAACAAAAGAATTTACTTTTTTCAAGCCCTCATTTAACATCGACTGTATTGGCTGGGAGGTAAAAGGAGATTTTTTTGGCTGGGATTATTCCATATATTCCAGAGAGGGCGGCGTTGTGGCACAGATAGAAAAACAGCTGTTCCGTTTTACCGATACTTATATCATTGATGTGGCTGAAGAACAGGATGCTCTTTTGGCATTGATGGTGGTTCTTGCTATTGATGCTGTTAAATGCAGCCAGAATAAAAATTAAAAAAGGTATCGTACCTGCAGCATAAGCGAAAACACAAGTGATATAAGGCTTGTGTTTTTTTTGAATAAAATATTTTAATAAGTTTTCGCCTTTTGATAATTGGTTTATTTGTATGTTTTTTAAGCAAAAATTCAGAATATATAAAAATAATAAATAAAGTGAGTATGAAATATAAAAAAAACCATGTTGATATAGCACAAAAAATTAGTTATAATGTAAAAGTAAATTGTAGACAATCTACAATATTAATGGAAGCAGACAGGTAACTGGTGTGCCTACCGGTCTTCAAAACCGTGTTGCGGCTTGTAGCCGTGGGTGGGTTCGATTCCCATATGCTTCCGCCAAAAATAATTTACATTTACATAAATTGCGCCCGTATAGTTAAAAAAATCACAATCTGCCTTTGGGGGAGGAATGAATGGACAGCATAGTTGTAGGGACGGCAGGGCATATCGATCATGGCAAAACGGCATTGGTGAAAGCGCTGACAGGCCATGATACGGATACTCTTGCGGAAGAGAAGAAACGAGGAATTTCAATTAATCTTGGATTTACCGGCTTTCAGCTTCCTAACGGACGTACGCTTGGAATTGTTGATGTTCCGGGGCACGAAAAGTTTATTAAGAATATGCTGGCCGGCGCCACGGGCATTGATGCTGCACTGATTATTATTGCGGCGAATGAAGGGATTATGCCCCAGACAAGAGAGCATATCGACATCCTCAGTTATCTGGGAATACAAAAATTCCTGATTGTTCTTACTAAGATCGATCTGGTAGATGAGGACTTTAAGGAGCTGGTAATAGAAGATATCCGGTCGTTTATAAAAGGAACCTTTTTAGAAGGGACAAAGATCGTGGAAGTTGATTCTGTCAGCAGGAAAGGTTTTGATGTGTTAATAACCGAGCTTGAGATCCTGACTTCAGATATCCGGGAACGCAGCTTCACGAAGAAGCCCAGAATGAATATAGACCGGGTTTTTTCTGTTAAAGGATACGGAACCGTAGTTACCGGTACTCTAATGGAAGGTATATTGAAAACAGAGGATGAATTGGTTGTTTATCCTCAGGGAATTTCTACGAAAGTCCGGAATCTTCAGGTTCATGAACACAACGTGGACTTAGCATATGCCGGACAGAGAACGGCAATCAACTTATCCAATATAACGGTGGATGAATTAAAAAGAGGAAACACAGTTGCAGCAAGGAACGGAGTATACGTAACGGACAGGATTGACGTCAGATTTACCATCGTTAAATCCACAAAGCTTGAAATCGGTAAGTTTTATAAGCTGAAGCTATATACCGGAGCGTCGGAGGAAGTGGCAAGATTTGTACCCATCACCCATAAAAAAGTAAAAGCCGGGGATGAAGGCTATGCCCAGATTCTGCTGGATCATGAAATAGCTGTTTTGAAGGGTGACCGTTTTGTATTAAGAACTATTTCTCCGGTCACAACCATCGGCGGCGGAGTCATCATAGATCCGAAAGCTTTGAGATATAAAAATGATCCCGATGAACGATTGCGGTCGCTTCAGATGAAGGACTCGGCTTCTGACAAGGAAATTATAGAAGAATATATTAAAAACAATCCATTTTCTGATTTTTCCAAGATATCCGCTTTTTTAAATAAAGACATTAAAGAAGAAGAGCTAAAAGAACTTGAAGACGATGGAATTATTTTATTAATCGAAAAGCAGTTTATACATGCAGAATATTTGATGCATTACAGGTATATGGTGGAGGCAGTCTTAAAAGATTATCATAAAAAATACAGATTGCGAAAAGGGATTCCTAAGGCAGAATTACTGGAAAAGCTTGATATGTCCAATAAGAAGCAGTGTGAGACCATGTTAAAATATCTGGCCGCAAAGAACGAAGTTAAGCTTGAGCAGAATCTGGTTTCATGTTGTGATTTTGAACCGAATCTTACAGAAAGCCAAAAGAAAATCAGTGATGAATTGAAGATAAAGGTCATGGAAAGCGGCTATACTCTGCTGACAGCTGCAGAGCTTACGGAGAATATCAAAGAAAAACAGCAGGTGCTTGAATTTATGCTGCAGAGTGATTTTTTAGTGTTTCCCGGACAATTTATTCTGACGGAAACACAGTACAAAAGGGCCAAAGAATCAGCAGAAAGACTTTTTGTTGAAAAGGGTATATTAAAGCTTCCGGATTTCAGGGATTCTATCGGAACCAGCAGAAAGTTTGCATTAATGCTTCTGGAAAGGTTTGATCAGGAAAAATTCACCAGACGCGTGGGTGATGACAGGGTATTAAATACTAAAAAATAAATGGAGGTGCGCTTTGAACGTTTATGATGTTGTAATAATTGGTGGAGGACCTGCCGGCCTGTCCGCCGGTCTTTATGCAGGAAGAGCCAGACTGAATGCACTGCTTATTGAAAAAGATAAGGATGGGGGACAGATTGTTATTACTTCCGAGATTGAAAATTATCCGGGGTGTCTTCCGGAGGAGTCAGGCAGTACTCTGGTAGGAAGAATGACAGAGCAGGTAGAGAAATTTGGAATTGAAAGAACGTCTGATTGTATTGAATCGGTAGATTTCTCCAGAGATATCAAGGTATTGAAGGGAAAGGGGAAAGAGTACCACACGAAAACGGTGATCATTGCCACCGGCGCATTCCCAAAGCCTATCGGCTGTCCCGGCGAAAGGGAATTGATCGGAAAAGGAGTGTCTTATTGTGCAACCTGTGACGGAAACTTCTTTGAGGATTTTGAAATTTTTGTAGTCGGAGGCGGAGATACTGCTGTAGAAGAGGCTCTTTATCTGACAAAATTTGGCCGGAAGGTGACCATTATCCATAGAAGAGATGAGCTCCGTGCCGCAAAATCCATTCAGGAAAAAGCATTTAATAATCCTAAAGTAGATTTTATGTGGGACTGCGTGGTGAAAGAAATAAAGGGAGATGGAATGGTCCAGAGTATGTCGGTCGAAAACTTGAAGACAGGGGAAGTGACGGAAATTGTTGCCGATGAAGAAGACGGAACATTCGGAATCTTTGGCTTTATCGGATATCTGCCTCAGTCAAAATGTTTTGAGGGCAGTTTGGACATGGAATACGGTTATATTAGAACAAATGAAAATATGGAAACAAATGTGCCGGGTGTTTTTGCTGCCGGGGATATCAGAATTAAGAGTTTAAGACAGGTTGTCACTGCCTGTGCTGATGGAGCGATTGCGGCCGTCATGGCTGAGAAATATATAGAAAACGAAGGAGGTAATTAGAATGTTAGTTGTGGATAAAGATACGTTTGAACCAGAAGTGCTGAAGGCAGAAGGAATAGTATTTGTGGACTTTTTTGGAGACGGGTGTGTGCCCTGTCAGGCTCTTCTCCCTCATGTTGAGAAATTTGCTGAAGAATACAGCGATAAAATCAAATTTACTAAACTGAATACCACAAAGGCAAGAAGGCTTGCCATTTCTCAGAAAATTTTGGGACTACCCGTTATGGCTATCTATAAAAACGGTGAAAAAGTTGAAGAATTAGTAAAAGAGGATGCAACACCTGATAAAATTGAGGAAATGATAAAGCGATATGCATTTTAGTAAAACAACCAGGTACATAACGTGGAAATCTATTTTTAGCCTGCAGAGTAAATATTTATCTTGCTGGCACACGTTATAATATAGATAAAAAAGGAGGAAGTAATATGCTTAAAGACAAAAAGGCGATCATTATCGGCGACAGAGACGGCATTCCGGGTCCTGCAATTGAGGAGTGTGTTAAAACGGCCGGTGCAGAAGTAGTATTCTCGTCAACAGAATGCTTTGTCTGAACGGCTGCGGGTGCCATGGATCTTGAAAATCAAAAGAGGGTAAAAGCATTGGCGGAACAGTACGGTCCTGAAAATATTATTGTTATTTTAGGAGCCGCAGAAGGTGAGGCTGCCGGCCTTGCTGCTGAAACTGTTACGGCAGGAGACCCTACTTTTGCAGGACCTTTGGCAGGAGTCCAGTTGGGACTAAAAGTATATCATGCTTGTGAGCCGGAAATCAAAGATGAAGTAGATAGCGATGTTTATGACGAGCAGATCAGTATGATGGAAATGGTATTGGATGTCGACGATATCCGAAAAGAGATGTCAACAATAAGGGACGAGTATTGTAAATTTTAAAATTCATCCCTTCACAGATCAATTCTTGTGAAATGCGAATGGTACACAGCACCACATTTTGCAGGAATTGATTTATTATAGGAGGCAAAATATGTACAGCGTCTTAAAAGGAGCAAGTTACATACTTGCTCATACGCCGGATATGGTAATTCATAATGGCACAACACAGACAACTCAGCGAACCATTGATCCTGATTCTGAATATCTGAAAAATTTGGATAAGAGTCTGCGGTCTTATGAAGAATGTAAAGCGTATCTGCCGAATCAGACTTACATTGGAAACATTACGCCTGATGAGCTGGCTGGCTATGAACAGCCATGGTATCAGCAGAAATCCGATTACAGTAATAGAGAAGGCAGATTTGGGGAAATCATGCCGGAAGATGAATTTATCGGGTTGATTGCAATCTGTGATGTATTTGATCTTGTAAAATTAGAATCACAATTTGCTGTTTCCGTGAAGAAAAAATTAGAGTCTCACAGTCTTATAGATCCAAAGTTTTTGAGTATCTTTGAAAAAAACTTTGAGTTGTCAGAAATTAACGGTTTAATCGCAGACGAACATGCAGAGCCTTTGTATTATGGAGGAATGATTGTCGGCTGCATCAAACCCGCACATGATATTGACCATTCTCTTTCAGCCCATGTCATTTTTGAAAACCTTGTTTCAAAGGCTTCCTGCGTTTTATCATTGTTACATTTAATTGATAAGAATGATATAAGGAAAGAAGAAATTGAATATGTGATCGAGTGTTCGGAAGAGGCGTGCGGTGATATGAATCAGAGAGGCGGAGGAAACTTTGCGAAAGCAGCAGCAGAAATCGCAGGTCTTGAAAACGCCACAGGTTGCGATGTAAGAGGTTTCTGTGCCGGTCCGACCCATGCCCTGATTCATGCGGCGGCTATGGTGAAGGCAGGAACATTTAAGCATGTTATCGTTGCCGCCGGAGGATCTACCGCAAAGCTCGGTATGAATGGAAAGGATCATGTAGGCAAAGGAATTCCTATCCTGGAGGATTGCGTGGCTGGTTTTGCTATACTCGTCAGCGCCAATGACGGGGTCAGCCCGGAAATTAATACCGATATCGTGGGCAGGCATACGGTAGGAACCGGGTCTTCTCCTCAGAACGTGATTTCTTCGCTGACGGCATCAGCTCTTGAAAAAGCAGGTCTGAAGCTGAGCGATATTGATAAGTATACTGTTGAAATGCAGAATCCGGATATTACGAAGCCCGCAGGAGCCGGCAATGTGCCCGAGGCAAATTATAAAATGATAGGAGCGCTTGCCGCCATGCGCAAAGAGATAGAGAAATCCCAGCTGGCTGATTTTGTATCTGAGCATGGCATGGTGGGTTGGGCCCCTACTCAGGGACATATCCCTTCCGGAGTTCCTTACCTTGGCTTTGCCAGACAGGAACTGATGGATAAAAAAATCACCAGAGCCATGGTTATTGGAAAAGGAAGTCTGTTTCTTGGAAGAATGACTAATCTGTTTGATGGAGTATCCTTTATTCTTCAGCAAAACAGCGGTGCAGGACAGGAGGAGACGGTGTCTGAGGACAAGATCAGGAAACTGATTGCCGCATCTTTAAAGGATTTTGCAAAGCATCTTCAGGAAGACGAGGGGTGATCATATGTCTGAAGGTAAGGTGAAACAGTTAATTGCAGAGACCTTTTTCGAAATGGCTCATATGCTTGAAACTGGTCAATCCGGCAGGAAAATGCCCATCGCAATAACAGCAATGGGAAGTGAGCATGGAGAAGAAACCATTTATCAGGCAGCTTATGAGGCGGCAAAAAAAGGGATATCTGTGAAGGTGATTGGAAGCCGGCAGTTGGAAGCAGAGAATCTGGAAGTCATACCGGTTACCTCAGAAGAAGAGGGGCATAAAAAGATGGATGATATGCTCCAGAAAAAAGAAGCCTATGCGGCGGTGACCATGCACTATCCTTTTCCCATCGGAGTCTCTACGGTTGGACGTGTGATTACGCCGGCAGCCGGGAAAAAGTTGTATATTGCTTCTACCACAGGAACATCATCCGTAAACAGGATCGAAAGCATGATAAAGAACGCCATCTACGGAATCATTACTGCAAAAGCGAGCGGAGTGGCAAACCCGACGGTTGGTATTTTAAATGTTGACGGAGCACGGCAGACAGAGATCGCGCTGCAAAAGCTGAAAAAAAATGGTTATGACATCCAATTTGCTTCGTCCAACAGGGCGGATGGAGGAATTGTCATGAGGGGCAACGATCTCCTGACAGCCTCTGCGGATGTAATGGTTATGGATTCTCTGACCGGTAATGTCCTGACCAAGATGTTTTCTGCTTATACCACTGGCGGCAATTATGAGTCGGTTGGTTTTGGATATGGTCCGGGAATCGGAGAAGGGTTTGAAAAGCTGATTCTGATTGTCTCAAGGGCATCCGGAATTCCTCTCATAACAGGAGCCTTAGAATTCGCAAAGGAACTGCTTGACGGTGATTATCAGAAGGTTCTTGCCGATGAATTCGCAAAGGCAAAGAAGGCAGGCCTTGAGCAGATACTGAATGAATGCAGGCAAAATAAAAATTCAGAGTCAGCAGAGGAAGTAAAAGCTCCACCCAAAGAAGTGGTGACGGAAGAAATCCTTGGGATTGAAATCATGGATCTTGAGGATGCGGTATCCTGCTTATGGGCATCCGGTATCTATGCCGAGAGCGGAATGGGCTGTACAGGCCCGGTGGTCCTTTTATCGGAACGTAATCTGAAAAAGGCCAGAGAAATTCTTACTGATAAGAAGTACATTGGCTGATTGAAACTATTTAGTGAGGAATGATAAGATGACAGATAAAAACAGTTCTATGAGGCAGCTGCCAAAAGTGGATGAGATGATACGATGCATTGCATCAGAAGGTATGACAAATGTACCCGCAGTTCTGGTAAAGCTTGCCTGCCAAAAAGAAATTGAACTGGAAAGACAGAAAATTTTATCCGGAAGTCCATATCAGTACTCCAGGGAAGATTTAATCAGGCGTATCAAAGCGGAAATTGAAAAGCTAAACCAGCCCCATCTGCGAAAAGTAATCAATGGAACCGGCGTTGTGCTGCACACGAACCTTGGGAGGGCCAGACTCTCTCAAATGGTCTCGGAAAGCATGATGGAAATCTGCGGATCTTATTCTAATTTAGAGTATGATCTGGAAACGGGGGAAAGAGGAACCAGGTACGAACATGTAGAGCAGCTTCTTACCTTTTTAACCGGTTCTGAAGCGGCGCTGGTAGTCAATAACAATGCGGCAGCCGTGTATCTGGTGTTAAACTCGGTGGCGAAAGGAAAAGAGGTTATCGTATCAAGAGGAGAGCTGGTGGAGATTGGAGGCGCATTCCGTGTTCCGGAAATCATGACGGCCAGCGGCTGCAGGCTGGTAGAAGTGGGAACCACAAACAAAACCCATGAATCGGATTATGAAGAGAACATCAATGAGAACACCGGGGCCTTATTAAAAGTCCACACTAGCAATTATAAGATTATCGGCTTTACGGAAGAGGTTTCTCTGGAGCGTATGAAAGAGGTTGGAAAAAAGCATGATCTGCCCTTAATTTATGATCTGGGATCGGGATTGCTGGTGGACCTTAAAGCATATGGAATCGGGGATGAACCGACAGTAAGAACCTGTCTGGAACAAAGAGCGGATATTGTTTGCTTCAGCGGAGATAAGCTGCTTGGCGGACCGCAGGCCGGTATCATTGTAGGCAAAGCCGAGTATATAAACAGGATGAAGAAAAATCATCTGCTTCGGGCGCTGCGGATTGACAAACTGACCTTAACTGCTCTTGAACTTACGCTCAGACAATATTTGACGCCTGAGACGGCAGTTCAGGAAATCCCTACTCTGAAAATGATTACGGAGCCTCTTGAAAACTTAAAGAAAAAAGCTGAGTTATTACATGGTCTGCTGGTAAAACGTCTGGACGTACAATATGAAGTAATCGAAACGACGGGACAGATCGGCGGGGGATCCATGCCGGGAGTAAATCTTTCTTCTTATGCAATAAGTATCACCATGGAACATATTTCAGCGGATATGCTGGAACGAATGCTAAGAAATAATTCCGTCCCCATTATATCAAGAATATACAAAAATAAAGTATTGCTTGATGTGCGAACCATGAGCGAGGAAGATCTTTTCGAGGCAGCAGAATTTTTAAATAAGATTATTAATTTGAAAGGAGATATGGAATGAAGCTGGAATTGGGAAATTTTTATGTAAAAGAGATTTGCTTTGGCGATAAGACTTCTTTAAAAGACGGTCTTCTCACCGTGAATAAGGAAGAAGCTCTTGCAGTAGTAAAAGAAGACGAGCATATCACGGAAGCAGAACTTTATATTGTGTCGCCTGGGGATCGTGTCAGGCTAGTTCCTGTAAAGGAAGCCATAGAGCCCCGTTACCGCGTAGGTGGAGGCCCTGTATTCCCAGGAGTGACGGGAGATTTAATGCAGGCAGGAAACGGAACCACCTATGCACTGAAGGATATGAGTGTTCTGGTTGTAGGCAGACATTACGGCGGTTTTCAGGATGGACTGATTGATATGAGCGGGGAGGGTGCAAAATACACCTACTACTCACAACTTAAAAACCTGGTTTTGGTTGCTGATACGGATGAGATTTTTGAGCAGAAGGAACAGCAGAAGAAAAACAAGGCATTAAGATGGGCTGGCATGCGCCTCGCCGAGTACATCGGTGCGGCAGTTAAGGACTTAACACCGGATGAGGTGGAAACCTTTGAGCTGGAACCAATTACAAAAAGAAGTAAAGAATTAAATGAGCTTCCAAGTGTGGTACTGGTGCTTCAGCCTCAGTCCCAGATGGAAGAAGTGGGCTATAACGATTTAAATTATGGCTGGGATACAAACCGGATGCTTCCTACCTTTATGCATCCCAATGAGGTACTGGACGGGGCAATGATCAGCGGATCCTTTATGCCATGTTCTTCCAAATGGTCCACCTATGATTTCCAGAACCTTCCTATGATCCGGAGGCTTTACAAAGAACATGGAAAGACCATTAATTTCCTTGGTGTTATTATGTCTAACTTAAATGTTGCTTTGGAGCAGAAAGATAGGGCTGCATTATTTGTGGCACAGATGGCCAAAAGCCTGGGAGCTGATTCAGCCGTTGTTGCAGAAGAAGGATATGGTAATCCGGATGCGGACTTTACAGGCTGTATTGTTGCTCTGGAAAATGCCGGTATTAAGACGGTAGGCCTTACAAATGAATGTACGGGCAGAGATGGCGCGAGCCAGCCGCTGGTTTCCCTGGATGAGAAAGAAGATGCCATTGTATCCTGCGGAAACGTATCAACACTGATCCGTCTTCCTAAGATGGAAACGGTTCTGGGAGAACTGGAGGCACTTGCAAGAGACGGGCTTTCCGGAGGCTGGTCCAATGATGAAATTATGGGGGCTTCTGTAAAAGAGGATGGCTCAATCATCATGGAAAACAACGCCATGTTCTGCGGAGACCAGGTTGTAGGCTGGTCGGTTAAGAGAATGGTAGAATTCTAGAAGGAGGGACGATATGAAAGGTATTTTATACTTGAATCAGTTTTTTGGTCAGATCGGCGGGGAAGAACTGGCTGATGTTAAACCGGAAATCAGAGAGGGTCTTGTAGGCCCGGCAATGGCGCTGCAGCAGGAATTGGGCGATGAAGTTCAGATTACACATACCATCATCTGCGGCGATAACTTTATAGGTTCAAACACGGAAGAAGCGGTAGAGACCATCATTTCCATGTTAAAGGGTAAAGAAATTGATGTCTTTTTTGCCGGACCAGCTTTCCGTGCGGGACGTTACGGAGCAGCCTGCGGTCATATCTGCAAGGCTGTAAAAAAGGAGTTCGGAGTTCCAGTACTCACCTCTATGAACGATGAAAACCCCGGGGTTGAGATGTTTAAAAAGGAAATGTATATATTTAAAGGCGGTGCCAGTGCGGCTGCCATGAAAAAAGACGTAAAAGCCATGGCAAAGTTTGCGCTTAAGCTGTTAAAGGGAGAGAAATTGCTTCCTGCAGCAGAAGAGGGTTACTTTGGAAGAGGAATCCGTGATCAGATCTGGCTGGATCCTCCAGTAACGGCAGCAGACAGGGTAATTGATATGCTTCTGAAGAAAATCAAGGGAGAGCCATTTAGTACGGAGCTTCCCATACCCAAGTCAGACAGAGTGGCGATTGCTCCGGCTATCACTCCGGAAGAACTTAGCCATATGGAGGTTGCCCTTATTACCTCCGGAGGAATTGTTCCGGTAGGTAATCCGGACCGCATTCAGTCAGCTTCGGCGACTAAGTGGGGGAAATATGATATTTCCGGAACGGATGACCTTGTAAAAGGAGAATATATGACCATTCATGCCGGTTTTGATCCGGCTGCGGCAAATAATGATTCTGATGTTATTGTTCCCCTGGATGCAATGAGACGGCACCAGAAAGAGGGAAAAATAGGCGGAGTATATAAGTATTTCTTTTCAACCGTTGGTACTGGCACAACTCAGGCCGAAGCTGCAAGAATGGGAAAAGAAATAGCAAGAGAATTGAAAAAGGATGGAATCAGAGCTGCAATTCTGACCTCCACATGAGGGACCTGTACACGTTGCGGTGCAACGATGACAAGAGAAATTGAAAGAGAAGGAATCACTATTGTTCAAATGGCAAACCTGATTCCGGTAGCTAAAACGGTTGGAGTAAACAGACTGGTCCCAACCATTTCCATTCCATATCCGCTGGGAGATCCTGCGACATCGAAAGAAGAGCAGTTTAAGCTTCGCTATCATAGAGTGGGAGTAGCTCTGGATGCGATAACGACGGATATAAAAGAACCTCAACTCTTTAAAGTTAAAATCTAAATTGGGATTTTTATGTGACAGGGAAACCTGCTTATGATAGAAGGAGTTTCCTGTCACATAAAACCGAATTGCAGGAAAACAGCATGCGGTTATTTTAAAGAGGAGGGCAAAAAATGAAAAAGAATCAGGTTTTTTACATTTCGTTTCTTATCACTATGACAATTGTTGCATTTGGTCTGGTTGCGCCCCAGCCATTTGCAAAGGCCACATCGGTAGCAAATGATTTTCTTGTTAATAATTTTGGGTGGTTTTATTTGATTTCCATGTTTGTGTTTGTTGTATTTTCTTTAGGAATAGCATTCAGCAAATATGGAAATATTAAACTCGGACCGGATGATTCCGTTCCGGAATTCAGTAACAGATCGTGGTTTGCCATGCTTTTTGGTGCAGGAATGGGTATTGGGTTGGTTTTCTGGGGGGTTGCAGAACCACTCAATCACTTTGTGAAATTTGGAGGCACGGAAGCAGCAGCAGACTTTGCAATGAAAAAATCTTTTATGCATTGGGGTTTTCATCCCTGGGCTGCATATGCTATCATTGGTATGGCACTTGGGTATTTTCAGTTCAGAAAAAATGCCCCTGGCCTGATCAGCAGTATCTTTTTACCAATTCTCGGTGAAAAAGGAATCAAAGGACCTATCGGAAAAATGATCGATATTTTTGCGGTTTTTGCAACGGTAGCCGGAATTGCAACTTCTCTGGGACAAGGGACCATGCAGATTAATTCCGGGTTGAATTTCCTGTTCAATGTTCCCAAAACGCGAATGATCCAGATCATTATCATCGTTGTTCTGATGGTTATTTACACCTGGACAGCCGTAAGCGGAATTGACAAAGGCATCAAACTGCTGTCCGATATCAATCTGATACTGGCAGTTATAATTCTGGTTGGTGCGTTTATCGTTGGTCCCAAACTTCTGACTCTGAATGTTTTTACAAATTCCATAGGTAATTATGTGAATGATTTTGTAAAAGACAGTTTTGCCATAAATCCATTTGGGGATAAGTCATGGCTGGGTTCATGGACCATATTCTATTGGGCATGGTGGATCGCATGGGGACCCTTTGTAGGCACCTTTATTGCCAGAATATCAAAAGGGAGGACTATTCGGGAGTTTGTTATCGGCGTTATTCTGGCTCCATCCTTAGTATCCTTTATCTGGTTTTCCGTATTCGGAAGCCTTGGTTTAAACCTGGATACCAACATTATATCAAAAGCAATTGAAACAACAGAAACTGCATTGTTTGTGGTTTTACAACAGTATCCACTTGGCAGTATCTTTTCAATTATAGCAATTTGTCTTTTAGGAACATTTTTTATTACTTCAGCCAACTCGGGTATCTTTGTATTATCCATGTTTTCTTCTGATGGCGATATAGAACCGAAAAATAGTAAAAAAATATTCTGGGGAGTGATTCAGGCCCTGCTGGCACTGGTTCTGTTAATGACTGGCGGACTTAGTGCACTTCAGACCTGTTCCATAGTAGCCGCTTTTCCTCTGGCCATTATCATGCTTTTATGCTGTGTATGCCTGATAAAGGAACTGAGAAAGGAAACTCCCAAAAAGAAATAAAAATTTTAAACTTTAAAACGCCTGAGGCGCCTGCATTCTGTTTTGTGTTAAAGTGCAGGCGCAATCGGGCTGTGTTTTTAGAAAGAAGAGGGTCAAATGGAATTTAAACAATTAGAAGCATTCGTGCAGATTTCAAAGCTTCAAAGTTTTTCAAAGGCCTCTGAATCCTTATTCTTAACTCAGCCGGCACTGAGCAGCCAGATTAATACACTGGAAAAAGATATTGGAACTCAATTGTTTATCCGTTCCACAAAGAAGGTATTTCCGACCAAGGCAGGGATCGATTTCTATGAGTATGCTCAGAAAATGCTGGCTTTAAGGGATCAGTCCTTGTATGAAATGAGTAAATATTCAAGAGAATGTACTGGTGAAGTCAACATTCTGGCCTCCAGTGTTCCGGCCCAATACATTTTGCCTCAGGTGATAGCGGATTTCAATAAGGAGTATCCGAATATAGTTTTCCATTTATATCAGAAAGACAGCGGTGAAGTGTTTGAGGAACTGATTAAATACCAGTATGATATCGGATTTGTAGGAATGGAGAATGAAAGCAGTCGTTATACGCAGACGCCTTTATGCAAGGATCAATTGGTTTTAATATTGCCTAAAGATATGAAGTATGACGGCAGCCGGAAAGCAGATGAAGTGATAGGATTCATAGCTGAAAAAAATTTTATTATGAGGGAAGGGGGATCTGGCACCAGAACAGAGATGGAAGCGTTCTTTACCAGGCATGGTCTCTCGGTAAAAAATTTAAAAACCAATGCATATTTTAGCAATACTCAGGGAATTATTGAAGCAGTGATACAGGGAATGGGAATTTCTTTTGTTTCGAAAGCAGCAGTACAGCTTTACAATCAATTGAATCTGATTAACGTTGTGGAAGTCGAATCGGAATTATTAAGCAGAAATATTTTTTGTGTGCAGAAAAAAGATATGATTTTAACTCCTGCTCAGGAGTTGTTTATTAATTTTGCAAAAAAATATTGTCAGAATATTTAAATATTCATATGATTTGTCTTACATCTATAGTATAATATTCCGTTAGTGATAGAATCTATATTGAAAGGTGGATATTATGATAAGTAATTCATACGATAAAATAAGCCATATGATTACATATTCAAAGGCAAATCTAAGTGAAATTGTAGTTTCCTATATAAAAAACAAGATTTTGACTGGAGAATTAAAAAGCGGTGACAGGTTAGTGGAAACAGAAATGTCGGAAGAACTACAGATCAGCAGGGCGCCTATAAGAGAAGCTTTAAGAGAACTTAATATGAGGGGGATCCTGACTTTCTCTCCTAAGAAGGGCAGCCAGATTCTTGAGATGGATTATCAGGATATAACAGAGGTCTTTTCCATACGGATCCCACTTGAAATGCAGATCCTTACCATAATTTTCGAAAATTCCCTGCTTCAGGAGCAGGATTTAGATTACCTGGAGACTTTAAATAATGATATGATGAAGCCGGATTGTGACAGTGCCATTGAGGATAAGGAAAAGATTTTTATTTTTAATTCAAATGACCTGGCATTTCATGAATTTTTCTGGAAAAAGTCAAGGAGTTTCAGACGGGCTGAAATTTTAGAAAATCAATATTTCCAATTGCTGATCGCAATGAATAAGGATATTTCTACATTAGGCACCAAGAAAGAAAAATTTGACGAACATAAGTTAATTATTGAAGCATGCCGTTCTGGATCTCTTGACCAAACGTTATACGCTTTTCAAAACCATATGGACTCATATTTAAATGCAATAAAAAATTTATAAATTGTCAGTAGATTGGGAGAGTAACCTATTTGTACCTCTAACTTTTATTGAATTGGAAATTGAAACGAACTGCGCAGCCCGATATTATTTATTGGGTGGGCGGTTCGCCTTTTTTAATTAGAAAAATAATTAAAATAAGGATTGACTACAACGCTGCGTCATACTCTATGATTGTGTATGTCAGGAGGTATCTGTTATGAACACCAGGGAGGCAGCCGGTATTACCGGTATCAGTGTGCGCACTTTGCATCACTATGACAAGATTGGTCTGCTGTGTCCAGACCGTGATCCGGATAACGGTTACAGGAACTATTCCGATGAAGATTTAGATCTGCTGCAGCAGATTTTATTTTTCAAGGAATGCGGATTTTCTCTTACAGAAATCAAGGGATTTCTTACCAATCCCAATTTCGACCGGGAAAAAGCATTTGTACTGCAAAGGGACTGCCTGATGCAGGAACAAAAGCGTATTAATGCCATGCTGAAAACTCTTGATAAGTCAATTAAATCATGGAAGGGAGATAAAAAAATGACGCAGTCGGAAAAATTTTATGGCTTTGGGAAAAGACAGAACCCTTATGAAGAAGAAGCCAGACGTCTTTGGGGAAATGAAGCTGTGGACCAAAGCAATGAAAAGCTGGGCTCCATGACCGAAGAGGAACAGAATCAGGTATTTGAAAATATGGATCAGATGTTTCATGAGTTGGCAAAGCTTTGCAGGAAATCACCTGAATCAGAAGTGGTACAAAATGCAATAAATAACATGTATCGTTTTTTCAATGAGAACTTTGGTGTTACCTATACCCTGGAAGCATTTGCAGGGCTGGGACAGCTTTATATATCAGACTCACGCTTTACTCAGAATATAGATCAGTATGCAGAGGGATTATCCGCATTTTTAAGTAAAGCTATGGGATATTATGCAGACAGCCACAAGAGCAGCTAAAACAGTAAAAATACAGCACCGCTCCATCCGATTTAAGTATTGGGTGGAGCGGTGTTTTTTGGCTCCTATTTTTATAACTACGTTAAAAAATATACATAATGCACAAAAATAACACCGTTTATTGTTGGTAACACCGAAAATATGAATAAATAAGAGCATCTATTGACAAGTGGTCATATTACTGATAATATCAGTAATATGAATAGAAGAAAGGCTAGGGAAACCGAGATGAAGAAGAGAGAGCGTGTTATTGCAGCAATACGGGGAAAAGAGGCAGATTATGTGCCTACAGGGTTTTCTCTGCATTTTCCGGCAGGCGAAGAACATGGAGAAAGGGGGATTTTATCTCATCTGAAATTTTTTGAGGAAACAGATACTGACATCATTAAAATTATGAATGAAAACCTCATTCCTGACGCAGGAGTAATCAAAACTCCAGATGACTGGAATCAAATTCCGGCCTATTCAATGAATGACACATTTATGCAAAAACAGGTGGATCTGGTAAAGAGAATTTTGGAACAGGCAGATGGCGATGCATTTTCTTTGGGAACACTTCATGGAATCTGTGCATCTGCGATTCATCCCAACGAAAGCAGATATGGATACGAAAAGACTAGAGAATTAATCTGTACCCATCTCAGAGAAAATCCTGCACCGGTTGTGGAAGCTTTTAAGCGAATTACTGATGTCTTATGCCAGCTGGCAGCTAAATATCATGAACTGGGGTTAGATGGAATTTATTATGCAGCATTAGGCGGGGAAAGACATTACTTCACAGATGAAGAATTTGCTGAGTACATCGAACCGTTTGACAAACAGATTCTAAAGGCTTCAAAGGATGCGGGAGGTATTAATTTCCTTCATATGTGCAAGGATAATTTAAACATGGATCGCTACGCGTCCTATAACGGACTGGCAGATGTAGTAAACTGGGGAGTTTACGAAACTGATTTCAGTCTGGAGCAGGGAAGAAAGTTATTTCCAGGTACAACAGTAATGGGGGGATTGAAAAACAGAAGCGGAGTTATGGTTGAGGGTACCATAGAAGAACTGAAGGCAGAAGCAAAGAAGATAATAAGAGACTATGGAAAGACGGCATTTATACTGGGGGCAGACTGTACATTACCAACTGAGATTCCATATGAAAGAATCAAAGCAATTACAGATGCAGCCAGAGAAGTGTAGAAAAAACTGACAATTTGGGAGGGTTTGTTATGCGAAAGAAAATGATTGCAGCACTATTAACAGGTACCATGGTTCTGTCAACGCTTGCAGGCTGTGGCGGAGGCAATGCTCCAAAAGAAGAGAAAGCGCAGGAAACTAAGAAAGCGGAGGCAGGAACACAGGCTGCTGCGAAAGAAACGGTATATCCGTCGGGGACAATCACCATATACGGAACCGGACAGCCTCAATATCTGCAGGAATATTTTGATGCATGGCTGGAACGCCACAAAGATATTGCACCGGACGTGAAGATCAGCATTGTCCAGACAGAAGGGCACGCAAAGAGCCGTGAAAAGATCACCATGACTGCTTTATCAGGAGCTGTGGATGATCTGCCGGATGCTACTTATTTAGACCCGGTTAACATCATGGAATTATCACAGGGCGGATTACTGAAGGATGAAACAGAGTTCTTACAGCCTTATTTAAAAGATCTGGTTGACGGAGCAGCCAATGATGCAACAGTGAATGGACACACTTACGGATTGCCGGAGTCAGTCAGACCGAATGTGCTGTTCTACAATAAGGAAATTTTTGATAAGTACGGAATTGATCCAGCCATGATGAGTACGTTTGATGGTTACATGGAGGCCGGCAAACTTTTAAAAGAAAAAAGTAATGGCACTGTTTACTTATCCTATATCAGCCCAGGAAGCAAAACATGGAGATACTGGGGAAGAAGAGGGTTAATGCCTCAGGCAAATGCAAAAATATGGGATGAATCAGGAAATGTCGTGATCGGTCAGGATGAGGGAACAAAGCTTGCACTTGGAACTTTGGATACCATGTACCAGCAGGGACTTTTGCTTAAATCCGAGATTATGGAGCCTGCATTATATGATGCTATCAATAATGGGCAGGTAGCAACCTTTTATATCGGAGCTTTCTGGGACGAATTTTTAAGAAAGAACTGCACAGCAACCTCTGGAAAATGGAGAGTCATGGCATCTCCCGAATTTGAATCAGTGGGAAAAGCGGGTGCACCCGTATCTTCTTATTTTTGCATTGTTAACAAAGGCGACAATGTGTATGCAGGCCTGCTGGAGCAGCTGTGGCATGATTTCCAGTTCGATGCAGAGTCCAGAAATACCTGGGTAAAATCCATGGAAAAACAGAACGCACCTTATGCCAATCCTATCTGTCTGAAATTGCTTGAGGATGATTTCTGGAAAGAACCGTCTGACTACTACGGAGGACAGTCTTTCAGGGAAATGGAAGGAAAGTGTCTTGAAAACGGTGCTGCCAATTTAATAATTACACCACAGGATGCAGAAGCAGATGAGATCATATCAGCAGAATTAGAAACCTATGTAGCAGGCAACCAGACTATGGAACAGGCTATTGCGAATATGGATAAAAATTTAAAGGCAAAAATCGGACAGGCAAAGATAATGAAGTAAATCAATGGGGAGAGTTACTCTCTCCCCAGAAAAGTGAAGGAGAATCAGTATGCTGCAGATCATAAGGAAAAATAAAATTCCATACCTGTTTATCCTGCCGTTTTTTCTTTTGTTTTTGATGTTCCAGCTGATCCCCACAGTATGGACATTCTACATCAGCCTCACCAACTGGAAAGGAATCGGTGCACCGGAGTTTTGCGGGTTTGAAAATTACAAAAAGCTCTTCATTGATAATATGTTCTGGGCAGCCCTTGAAAATACTGTGGTGTACTGGATTTCCGGTCTGATTATTATTATGTTTCTGGCTGTAACCATCGCAAGTCTGTTAAATTACGGGCATTTAAAAGGGAGTACCTTTTTTAAGACGGTTACCTTTCTGCCCAATATCTGTGCGGCCATAGCCATGGGTTTGATTTTCCGGATGCTCTTTGATGAGAATGCCGGTTTGATTAACGAAGTACTGAAAGCCATGGGAATAGGAAAGGTTCCCTGGCTTACCAGTACAACGTTTTCCAAGATTCCGGTTATTATTTTAAATGTGTGGAGAAATACTCCATGGTTTACCATGATTATTTTTTCTGGTCTGTTAAATATTCCAAGAGACTATTATGAAGCGGCAACCGTTGATGGTGCCAATATGTGGAAGCAGTTTTGCAGCATTACGCTGCCGTCATTAGGAAACATCTTATTTTTCTGTTCCATCACCCTGACAGTTGACAGCTGGAAACTGTTTAATGAATCCTATATCCTGCCGGGACCGGGAACATCAAATACCTCGCTGTTCCAATACATGTATGAGTCAGGATTTAACATCTTTAATATGGGATATGCGTCTGCAATCGGTGTTATTCTCGTTCTGATTCTGGCGGCAATCTCTGTGGTTCAGCTCATTGCCCGAAGAAAACAGGAAAAATTATAGGAGAGTAAAGCCATGGTATATAGAAGAAAACAAACAACAGTATCATTTCTCATCCATACGGTACTGGTTATCATATCATTCATATGCATCATGCCGATCTTGTGGATGTGCCTGATTTCACTCAAACCCTCATCCGAGACAATGAGCGGAATTCATTCCATATGGGTGTCTGATCCTACCCTTGATAACTACAGGCGCCTGTTTGAGACGATACCTGTCATGCAAAATGCTTTTAACAGTATATTCACCACGGTCATGGGTACAGTGACATCCCTTTTCTTTTGTTCCCTTGCTGGTTTTGCTTTTGCAAAATATAAGTTTCCAGGCAGGGACTTTCTGTTTTATTTTGTGATTGCGACCATGCTTGTGCCGCCTGAGACAGGGGCAGTGCCATTATTTGTAATTATGAAAAAACTGAATTTAATCAACAGCCTGTGGTCTCTGGTAATTCCACGAATTGCTACTGCAGTGGGTATTTTCTATATGCACCAGTATATCTGCGATGTTCCTGATGAACTGGTGGAGGCTGCTAAAATAGACGGGTGTAAGGATTTCATGATCTTTATTAAGATAATTCTTCCAGTCATCAAGCCTGCTCTGGCTTCCTGGGCAGCGGTTACCCTGATTGCAAGATGGAATGATTTTTTCTGGCCGGTTCTTTATTTAAGAAAGCAAGTCAAATATACTCTTATGGTAACGATTTCGCTGCTTCCGGTCAGTGAAGGCCTTTCTACTCCCTGGCCTGTTATTCTTTCCGGAACGACACTTGTAATTATACCAATTGTTGTGCTATATTTATTACTGCAGACTTTACAAAAGGCAGGCGCAATGGCTGGTGCTGTAAAGGGGTGAGTGAGTAAGGATTTGTATTTTAGGCGAAGCGAAAGGAAATGAAAACAATATGCAGGAACAGTCAATTAAAACCCAGGTATATGAGGGAATATTAAAGGATATTCTGGACGGTTTCTATCAGGCCAACGAAATCATCAACGAAAAGACTTTAATAGACAAATATCAGGTCAGCAAGACACCTGTCAGAGAAGCGCTGGTTCAATTGTGCGGCGAGGGTGTGCTCAATAATATACCACGCTTTGGCTATCAGCTGTCTTTAATCACGCCAGGTGAAATTATTGAAACCATAGAATTCCGTAAAATAATTGAGGTGGGAGCACTGGAGCGGTGTTTTGATAAGATATCGGAAGCGCAGTTAAATGAACTGCGAGAACTGAACGAACAGGCAGCTGAAATTATTGAATGCCAGGATATTAAAGCTCACTGGGACCAGAATCAGAAATTTCACAAAGCTCTTTGCGGATTTTGCGGGAACCGCTATTTACAGAAGTCATTGAATGATTCCTTACGATTATGTACCCTGATCGCCAATCAGTATTTTTTAAAGGTATGGGAGAACAAGGAAGAAGGAGATTACGATCATTTTAAACTTGTGGAAGCCATTGAAGAAGGGGATTTTGAACGTGCGAAGGAAATCCTTGTTTATGATATAGAATTAATGAAAAATAAAATTTTATAATTAATCCCAAAAACTCTTTACCGGTTTCCAGAACCGGCGGGGAGTTTTTTGCTTTACCATAACACAGTGACATGAAAAGAACTTCTTTATGATAAATTTATGAAATTGTAATAAATCAGTGGATGCCAGGATGGAAATTATATGGTAAGATAATATAGGACTGCGCTGCCTTAAACGCAGCTTTTTTCATGGAACAAGAGGTTCCCTGCAGCTGCCGCAGGGAAAACAAGCGGATATAAGTATGGAGGCCCAGATGAAGCAAAGGAAATTTCATTTACACTTTACATTGTTCGGAACGATCGTTTTAGCACTGGTACTGGTTCTTCTGTTCCAGACCTTAAAGGGCAAAGCAGAGCCGATCTTTGATGATAATGCCACAACTACGTATTATGCAAAGACCACCCTTGGAACAGCACCGGATCTGCAGGCAGAGCGGTATTTTAATACAGAGAATTACGATCTTTCCGGCTTCACCTTTGATGTCAGCCAGTGTGACTGGAATAAAGCGGGCACATATCGGGTTCCGGTCATTTATGATGGTAAGAAAACGAATTGTGTGGTGCAGGTGGAGGTACTGGCCTCAGGGGAAGAGATCAGGGAAACGGCTGCAGATATCAATGAGAACGCAGTTTTAACAGAGAAGAAGTAAGGAGGAACCAGATATGGCGCATCAGAACTTAACAACCCTTTGCTACATTGAAAATGAGGGGCGCTATCTCATGCTTCACCGGATAAAGAAGAAAAATGATATCAATCAGGATAAATGGCTGGGAGTGGGCGGTCATCTGGAGGAAGGGGAAAGCCCGGAAGAGTGTCTTTTAAGAGAAGTAAAAGAGGAAACCGGACTGACTCTTCTGTCTTATAAACTCAGGGGAATTATCACCTTTGTGTCAGACCAGTATCCTGATGAATATATGTTTTTATATACAGCTGATAATTTTGAGGGCTCAATTATAAATTGTCAGGAGGGAGTTCTCGAATGGGTGCCGGTTGAGGAAGTCGACAGTCTTCCCATATGGGAAGGGGACCGGATCTTTTTTGAACTGCTAAAGGATCAGATCCCATTTTTCTCTCTGAAACTGCAGTATCGGAAAGACAAATTAAAGGCCGCTTCGTTAGACGGAGCACCGTTAGAGCTTTTGGAAGAACGGGATAAGAGTGGCAATACCACTGGGAGGATACGGGCCCGTTTTATGATGCACCGGGAGGGGATGCTTCATGGAACTTCCCACGTATGGATCGTGAGACCCAATGACAAAAGCGGATTTGACCTGCTATTGCAGAAACGCAGCGCAGGCAAGGATGCCTATCCAGGCTGCTATGATATCTCTTCTGCAGGGCATATTCCGGCAGGTGATGATTACCTTATATCGGCTGTCAGGGAGCTGTCAGAAGAACTGGGGATTGATGCTGCACAGGAAGAACTTTCCTATGTGGGACTTCATGAGGAACAGGAGGAGGCTGTGTTTTATGGACGGCCATTTCGCAATCATGAAATCAGCCATGTCTATGTCTATGAAAAGCCGGTGGATGAGAACAATCTTGTACTTCAGAAAGACGAGGTGGAATCCGTACTCTGGATGGATTACGAGGAATGCTTAAGCCGGATGAAAGATGGAACTTTGGTAAACTGTTTAAATGAAAAGGAACTTCACATGCTTGCACAGTGGTACAATAAAAAGAGATTGACCGGACTGCAGGATTTATGATATAGTAAAACTATCAAAGAAAACAGGAAGTGTGTTTATGTTAATTGTGTCAAATCATGGAGCGTAAATCAGAATCATAATGTGAACAGGAATACCAGACAGGAAGGCAGTCTCTGCATTCCTTTGTTTTGTGTACCTGTTTATCCCATGAAGATACAAAGCTGACTGACAGGATTTTAGACCTGTAAGACGAGGATTTGTAGTCTTACAGGCCTTTTTTGTGTATCAAAACAGGCCTGGCTGATTGCTCCATGAATCTTTTGGAAACTTGAAAAGACAGAACAGGGAGAACAACATGAATCACACATTTCAAATATTAGAATTTAACCGTATTTTAGAAAGATTGGAAGAACTGGCACATACAGATGGTGCAAAGGAGCGGATCAGGAATTTAACACCTGAGTTAAAAGAAGCAGAGGTAAGGAAAAATCTTCGGGACACAACCCAGGCAAGAATGATCCTGGACCGCATGGGGCAGCCTCCGGCAGTGGCCATGAACGGCCTTTTGGCAATTTTTAAAACAGTCACGCAGGAAAGTTTTTTGATGCCGGAGGAACTGGAATTCATCGGAACGATGCTAACAGGAGTAAAAAGGTATAAGGATTTCTTAAACCGATGCAAGCATCTAGAACTGAGTCTGGCCTATTATGAAGAGAACTTAAATCCTTTAGAGGATCTTGCCAGGGAACTTTATGAAAGTATCAGGAACAATCGGGTAGATGACACAGCCAGCAAGTATTTAAGAAGTGTTCGCCAGGACATAGTCCGAATGGAAGAGAAGGTGAGAACAAAGGCTGAAACCATGCTTCGGGGTAATAAAAAGTATTTTTCTGATTCCTATATTACCATCAGAAACGGTAAGGTATGCCTGCCGGTGAAAAAGGAGTATAAGCCGGCGGTGCCAGGCAGTGTCATTGACCAGTCGTCTACCGGTTCCACTCTTTTTATAGAACCATCTGCCATAGCGTCGTTAAATGGAGAACTGGATAATTTAAGAATCGAAGAGGAGAATGAAACCAGGAGAATCCTCTATACCCTTACAGCCCTGGTAGAAGAGCAGCTTCCAGTTCTGACAGAAAACATGCAGGTCTTAGAAAAACTGGATTTCCTTTTTGCAAAAGCAAAACTCAGTGCAGATATGAACGGGGTGGAGCCGGAGATTCACACAGAACGGATCATACGGATTGCCGAAGGGCGTCATCCGTTTATGAACCCGGATCAGGTGGTTCCTTTAAACTTTGAACTGGGCAAAGACGGCAGAGGAATTGTTATAACAGGACCTAACACAGGAGGTAAGACCGTTTCCATTAAGACAGTAGGCTTATTTTCCATCATGGCCCAGTGCGGACTTCATTTACCTTGCAAAGAAGGACAGCTCAGCCTGTTTAACCAGGTACTCTGTGACATCGGGGATGGCCAGAATATTACTGAAAATCTATCCACTTTTTCATCCCACATCGTAAATGTACTGAACATCCTTGAAAAGGCAGACAGGGAAAGCCTTGTAATACTGGATGAACTGGGGTCCGGAACAGATCCGGCAGAAGGCATGGGAATTGCAATTTCCATACTGGAGGAGTTAAGAAGATGCGGATGCTTATTCCTTGCTACCACCCATTATCCGGAAGTGAAAACTTACGCAAAGGAAGCGGAGGGAATCACCAATGCACGTATGGCATTTGACCGGGAATCCCTAAGACCTTTATACAGGCTGGAGATCGGAGAAGCGGGAGAGAGCTGTGCTTTATATATAGCAGGAAGGCTTGGAATGCCGGAGCACATGATAAAACGGGCAGAACGGTATGCTTATGGGATGCAGGAGACAGAACCGGAGTCAGACAGAAACAGGGAAGCCCGTAAAAGATCAAACGGTCCCAGAATTGAAAAAATAAAGAAGACATCAGATAGTCAGATCGCCATGCAGACGAAATTTACCATTGGAGACAGTGTGCTTGTTTTACCAGATAAGAAAGTGGGGATTGTCTGCACTACGGTGAACGATAAAGGAGTGGTCCGGATTCAGATGCCGGATAAGAAAATCTGGATTAACCACAAACGGATTAGACTGTTAGTTGCGGCTGCAGAGCTGTATCCGGAGGATTATGATTTTTCCATTCTGTTTGATACGGTGGAAAACAGAAAGGCAAGACACAAGATGGAAAAGGGGTATCAGGAAGGTCTGGAGATCCGGAATGCTGGGGATGAGACCCTCCCGAAGTAATGGTTTCAGCATGGTTTTGGGGGATCGCAGTCTTTTTTGCAGTCCTCCTCACAAACCCGGTAAGCGTAAGGCAGTTCAAACGGATCATCGTTTAACTCAGCCAGAATAAGCCGGAAAATCTGTACATGACATAATTCATCTGCTATAATCCGGTTTAAGATGGCTTTGATACGGAAGTCGTTAATCCACTGGCATTGCATCTGGTATTTTCTGATTGCTTCCAGCTCTCCGTTTAAGGAATTGGATACCAGGGCGCTGATGCTGGTAGGATAACGGTTGCAGGCAGGGGTCCAGTATTTCATGCGGCCTTTTTGCCAGCTCCACAGCCGGGGATCTGCCCCCAGCATAATACAAAGCTCACCGAAAATATTGAGATGGTGCATTTCTACAACGCTGATTCTGTGAAAACATTCTGCGATATCGTAAAAATACCGTTTGGTTATCATGCTGTTGTAAACGTATAAACTGATAGCGGACATTTCCGAATTACAGGAACCGATGTTGGATAGCATAGCTGTGGCATAAAGTTCATTGGCCGTTACGATTTCAATATCGGGCCAGGGGGATTTGTCTGAAAAAACAAGTGCAGAAAGATCCATTTCTTGCCTCCCATATATTGTTCTATTTAAATATATCAGCAGACGGAGGGAGTATGACTGAAATAATCAAAGGAAAAGAGAGGCAGTTACTCGATGAAGGACGAAAGAACGTTTCAAAAGGAACTGGAAGAGTTTATACCCTGGAACAAACAGGAAGAAGCGGATAAAAGGCTGTTTCTAAGGTGCTTATCGCAAGGAGATCACATTTTCTTCCGGGAAAATGAGGCAGCTCATATCTCTGCTTCCGGCTGGGTGGTGAACCAGACCATGGATCAGGTTCTAATGGCATATCATAACATCTATCATTCCTGGGCATGGACCGGCGGTCACGCAGACGGAGAAAAAGATCTTCTGTCCGTTGCCATTCGGGAAGCCAGAGAAGAAACAGGAATTAAGACGGTGACACCTGTGACGGATAAAATATTCTCCATTGAGGTTCTGACCGTGGACGGCCATGAGAAGAACGGAGCTTACGTTTCTTCCCACCTGCATCTGAATGTGACCTACTTGCTGAAAGGGGATGACAGGGAACAGATCAGGAACAAGGAAGACGAAAACAGTAAAGTCGGCTGGTTCTCATTAAGCCATTGTCTGGAGGCGGTGAACGAGCCCTGGATGAAGGAACGGATTTACAAAAAGCTGATAGAAAAGATGGAAAATCTGAAAATTTAACAGAAAATTGGCAATTATTTTATGATTAGCTGTTTCTATTTTTAGTATTATGATTTATAATAGTGGTATCTGAATGGATGAAGTTTTGCCAAATAAGACAGCGAGGTGTTAGATATGAAAATTGTATATGCAATCGTCAGTTCCGATGATGGAAACCGGGTGACCGACGTTCTGAATGAACACCAGTTCAGTGTCACAAAACTTGCCACAACAGGCGGTTTCTTAAAAAAAGGCAACTCGACATTAATGATTGGTACCGAAGACGGACAGGTAGAAGAAGTCATCACCCTGATCAAGGATACCTGCGGAAAGCGCCAGAAAATTACATGTAACGTTCCTGCACCCAATATTGCGTCAGTTTCGGCGGGATATATGATGATGCCCATGACAGTCGAGCTTGGCGGGGCTACCATATTTGTAACAGATGTAGAACGTTTTGAGAAAATTTAATGTAGTGACAAAGGGATTGCACAGCAATCCCTTTTCGTAACAGGAGGAATGAATATGTCAGAAACCAAACGAGTATTTATCATTGTACTGGACAGTTTTGGAATCGGCGAAGCCCCGGATGCGGCGAAGTTCCACGATGAGGGCAGCAACACCCTTGGAACCATCGCAAAAGCAGAGGAATTTGATACGCCGAATTTAAAAAAACTTGGTATGTTTAATATTGACGGTGTAACAGCCGGTGAGAAAGAGAAAGAACCAGCGGGCTCCTATGGCAGAATGACCGAGCGGTCCCAGGGTAAGGATACAACCATCGGCCACTGGGAGATTGCAGGAATCATTTCTGAGGAGCCCCTTCCTACCTATCCGGAAGGTTTTCCGGCTGAGGTTCTTGATGAATTTAAGAAGCAGACAGGAAGAGGAATTCTCTGCAATAAGCCTTACTCCGGCACAGAAGTGATCCGGGACTTTGGAAAACAGCATGTTAAGTCAGGGGATTTAATTGTTTATACTTCTGCAGACAGCGTATTTCAGATTGCTGCCCATGAGGAAGTGGTGCCGTTAGAAGAGCTGTACCGTTACTGCAGGATTGCCAGAGAGATTTTAAAAGGAAAGCACGGTGTGGGCAGAGTGATCGCCAGACCATTTACAGGCGAATACCCGGATTATAAAAGAACGCCCCACCGCCACGATTTTTCCCTTCTTCCGCCTGCGGCTACCATGCTTGACTGCCTGGCAGAGGCAGGGCTTGATACCATCGGTGTGGGAAAAATCTACGATATTTTCGCAGGAAAGAGCATCCAGAAAACCACATCCATTGTTAACAATACCGATGGAATGATTCAGACATTAAAAGCGCAGCAGGATGATTTCCATGGACTCTGCTTTGTAAATCTGGTGGATTTTGATATGGTTTATGGTCACCGCAACGATGTAAAGGGCTATGCCAGAGCAGCCACGGAGTTTGACGTCCAGCTTGGACAGTTTATGGAAGCCATGAAGCCTGATGATGTATTGATTATTACTGCGGATCATGGATGTGATCCGGGAACCCCAAGCACCGATCATTCCAGAGAGTATACCCCCATGCTGATTTACGGACAGGGCATCAAAGCAGGAGTTTCCATTGGGACAAGAGATACCTTTGCTGATATTGCGGCAACGGTACTGGATTTATTCGGAGTAAAGGGAGAGATTGCCGGAACCAGCTTTTTAGGTGAAGTGGCAAAATAGCAGGAGGTGTTTGATTGGAGCTTAACGAGACGATGGTCAGAATGCTGACCGAGGAAGCCTGGCGGGCACAAAAAAGAGCATATGTACCTTACTCCGGTTTTATGGTGGGTGCGGCACTTCTTGCAAAGAACGGAACTGTTTATTCTGGCTGCAATATCGAGAATGCGTCTTTTTCACCTACCAACTGTGCAGAGCGTACTGCATTTTTCAAGGCAGTGTCTGAGGGCGTGACTGAATTTGATGCCATTGCCATTGTAGGAAATAAAAGAGGGGAAAAGGGAGGCATCTGCCCACCCTGCGGAGTCTGCCGTCAGGTGATGGCAGAATTCTGTGACCCGGATGAATTTAAAATAATCCTGGCAGCAGAAGATGAGACCGTTACTTATACATTAAAAGAACTGCTTCCCCTGGGATTTACAAAGAAAGATCTAAATTCCAACTGATAAAATGAGGGAGGTTTTGGGAACTATGAGGATGTATGATTTAATTGCAAAGAAACGCAACGGAGAAATCTTAACAGAGGAAGAAATCCGTTCCATGATAGATGGCTATGTAAAAGGTGAGATCCCGGACTATCAGATGTCTGCCATGCTGATGGCAATTTATTTCAAAGGAATGAGCGATACAGAGACTGCGGTTCTCACAGATGCAGTGGCTCATTCCGGTGATATGGTGGATTTATCCCCCATAGAGGGGATCAAGGTGGATAAACATTCCACCGGAGGAGTGGGAGATAAAACCACTCTTGTCGTGGCGCCTATCGTAGCTGCCTGCGGTGTTAAAGTGGCAAAGATGTCAGGAAGAGGACTGGGGCATACAGGCGGTACTGTGGATAAGCTGGAATCCATTCCGGGCATGAAAACAACGCTCACAGAGGAAGAATTCTTTGAAGTTGTGAATACTGCGGGATTATCAGTAATCGGGCAGTCCGGCAATCTGGCACCAGGAGATAAAAAGCTGTATGCACTCAGAGATGTTACCGCAACTGTAGAAAGCATCCCTCTCATTGCCGCCTCCATTATGAGCAAGAAACTGGCAGCAGGTAGTGACTGCATACTTCTTGATGTGAAGACCGGAAGCGGTGCGTTTATGAAGACGCTTGAAGACTCTGTCACTCTGGCAGAGAAGATGGTGGCAATCGGAGAGCATGCAGGAAAGAAAACCATGGCTCTTATTACAAACATGGATATTCCCCTGGGCAACTTAATCGGTAACAGCCTGGAAGTGATCGAAGCCGTGGAGACCTTAAAGGGCAGAGGGCCAAAGGATTTAACGGAAGTCTGTCTCAATCTCGCTTCCGGAATGCTATGGCTTGCCGGAAAGGGAACCCAAGAGGAGTGTATGGCTATGGCGGAGAAGGCCATAGCGGATGGCAGTGCCTTAAACCGTCTGACAGCCATGGTGAAAGCCCAGGGCGGAGATCCTTCTGTGATTTCAGACCCCTCTCTTTTTGCAAAAGCACCTTTTAAGCGGGAAGTAAAGGCAGTGAAGAAGGGATATCTGGTTCATATGAACACAGAACAGTGCGGAATCGCATCTTCCATGCTTGGGGCGGGAAGAGTTACCAAAGAAAGTCTCATTGATTATACAGCAGGTATTGCGCTGAAGAAAAAGGTGGGGCAGGAAGTGGAGGAAGGCGAGACCATTGCTGTGCTCTACACCTCAAAGCAGGAGCTGTTTGATGCTGCGGAAGAGGAATTTGTAAAAGCAGTCACCATTGCAGACGGTAAACCGGAGCCGGAACCTCTTATTTATGCGAGGGTTACCAGAGAAGGCGTGAAAAACCTGATAGGATAGAAAGGATAAAGCGATGACCGATTTAGAAATGTTAAGTTATGTAGACCATACCCAGTTAAAGGCTTTTGCCACATGGGAAGATATAAAAGAACTGTGTGAGGAGGCTGTGGAGTATAAAACTGCGACGGTATGTATTCCCCCCTGTTATATCAGCCGTGTGCACAAGGAATTTCCAACTCTTGCAATATGCACCGTCGTAGGCTTCCCGCTTGGCTATTCCGTGACAGAATCCAAGGTGCTGGAGACGAAAAAAGCCATTGAAGACGGAGCTATGGAAGTCGATATGGTAGTTAATATCAGTGATGTGAAGAATGGCGAATACAAAAAGGTTGAGGAAGAAATTGGGAAACTGAAGGAAGCAGCAGGTGACAGGATTTTAAAGGTTATTATTGAAGCCTGTTATTTAACAGAAGAAGAAAAGATTGCCATGTGCAAGGCTGTTACTGCAGCAGGAGCGGATTATATCAAGACCTCTACAGGATTCGGGACTGGCGGAGCGACTCTGGAGGATATTGAATTATTTAAAAAGCACATCGGACCGGATGTAAAGATCAAAGCGGCTGGAGGAGTCCGGACGCTGGAAGATTTAAGGGCTTATATCGAAGCAGGTTGCAGCCGTGTTGGTGCAAGTGCAGCTGTAAAGCTGGCAGCTCAGAATAAGTAAAAATTAAGAGACAAAAGCAACGTCCAAAACTGTCTGACAGTATTAAAAAACAGACAGTTTTGGACGTTTGTTTTCTGATAAATGGGTAAAGTGCACAAATAACGTTTGGATCATCCTTGGCTATTTTTCACGAAAATGTGTAAAATACTAAAAAACACTGACAAAACACCTTCAAAAGTGTTACACTAGTTATATAGCGTTAAAAAATTTAATGTAACAGTGTGTTGGTATTCTGACAGGAGGAATGAATGATGTTTCAGGTAAATGATTTAGTAGTATTCGGCAGCCATGGGATCTGTGAGGTTAAGGAAATAGGGAATCTGCGCATGTATGAGGCGGATGAGGAGAGGACCTATTATACCTTAAAGCCCCTTTATGAGGACCACCAGAGTGCCGTCTACACGCCTGTGGATAACCGGAAAACAACCATCAGAGCCGCTGCAACCAGGGAGGAAGCTATGGATCTCATTGATCAGATTTCAAGTATCGATGTCATCTGGGTAATGGATGAAAGAGAGCGGGAAGGGATTTTTAAAGAGATCATGCTGAAATGCGAATGTACCGGATGGATGCAGATTGTAAAGACACTGTATCTGAAAAAGAAAAAGAGACTTGCAGAGGGAAAAAAGAACACTGCAAAGGATGATTTCTATTTTAATAAGGCAGAGGATTTATTGTATGGTGAGCTGGCAGCAGCGTTAGAAGTGGATAAAGATGGAATCAAGGATATGGTAATGAGCCGTGTCTTTTCAGATGATGCAAATTAAAAGGACGTCCTCCCGCTGTTACTGGGAGGACGTCCTTCGTATATAATCGTATCTAAGTTTCTTTGTATGATTGTTCATGCTATTTATAGTTGGGAGTACCCTGTTAGTAAGGCACAAATAGGAATTTGTGTTTCACTATCAGGGTATTTTTTATTTCCCTCGATTCAATCAGTGTCACGGAGCAATAAATAGGGTGTCTGAATCTCTGGAATTTGCAGGGGGGAGGTGGTTATACCGGTCCTACATCTCTGTGAATGCTTTGTCTTGACGATTCAGACAACTAAAAATAGCGGTCATAGTACATTGCAGGGTTATTTTTGACATTCCTATCATATAATATTACAAAAAATGTTTTTTAGAACATTACCAGATTGGAAAAATGCCGTTTCATATACTTATTCCGGAGCGCGGCATTTTATCCTTATTATGGAAAAATTTATGAGAGGAGAGATGTTTATGTATGAAAAAAAGAAAAAGATCTAGGATACCTGCGAGGAAATTATACTGTATTCAAAAACGGTTTCTGGCGTTTCTGCTGTCAGCAGTCATGATCCTGACCAATGTTGGTGCAGACACAACACAGGTGTTTGCAGCCAGTTCGTCGGAACCCGTTACTTTTACAATGAGCGGTTCACAGCTTATTAAGGCCATTGAAGATGCGGTTGCCAATGGAGATGAGGTGACAGCAGAGGATCTCGATTTCACGAATGGAAAGATTGCTGAATTTAAGAAGCTCTTCTTTGGGGAGGGTAAGATCTACGAAGCGTTTCCCGAACCCCAGGGCGAAAGTATGGATGCAGAATTGCGTGTGTTTGTTCGTATGCCGGATAAAGCTGACGACATGTATATGGTAACCGGCGATGAGGAAATTATATTTTTATACGTAAATAACGGTGAAAATACTATTAGCTGTGCCACTGAAATTACCAGGCTGGATGACGGTGTAGAAAAGGTTAAAAGGACCAGCCGCATTGCGGTAAGGGGTTATGAGGCAGCATTCGGTGATGAGAAAGTAGATGTTGTTTCCAAACCGGCACAAACAACGGTACCCGAAGAGACGAAGAAACTGGAGACAGAGAAAACAACAGCTCCTGTGGAGACTGAGAATCCAGTTGAAACTGTGTCTCCCGTGGAAACCACATCAGCATCGGTAGAAACTCCGGCAGAAACTCCGGCAGAAACTCCGGCAGAACCGGTAGAAACCATATCAGCACCTAAGGAAACCCAGGCAGAACTGCCAGAAGAGACTGCTGCCACTCCGGAAGAAAGCCCGACAGAGGCTCCGGCAGATGAAACAGTTCAGGAGACAATCGAGTCTGAGGAGATTCCGGCTTCTGAGGATGAAACTTCTAAGCCAGTGGCCTCCATTATTCGCCACAATGTACCGGTGGTTACTGCAAATGAGAATGGTTATGTAACGGAAGCAGCAAAAGCAGCCAATGAAGAGACAGTTGCTGCTGAGCTGGAGAAAGAGGAAAAGCCAAAGGAGACCAGTGCTTTAGTGACGGAAAAGGAAACGGAAGCGGTAACCCAGACCGAAACTACGCAGACCGAAACTAAGCAAACTGAAACTACGCAGGTTGAAACTACGCAGGCTGAAACTACGCAAACTGAAACTACGCAGGCTGAAACCACGCAAACTGAAACTACGCAGGCTGAAACCACGCAGACAGAAACTACGCAGGCTCATGTAGACAGGAAAGCGGCTGAGAGTACGGCTGAGATGATATCTGGAGTGGCTTCCCCATCGGAGGGTAAGTCGGCGGCTGAGACGCCCAAATCAGAAACCGGGACTTCTGCAGCAGGAACAGCCGATCTGGTGGGAATGGGGTATTGCTCTACAGCCAAGGCTTATACGGCTACAATCAATCAATTAAAAGCTTTTGAGGACTATGAAGGATATAAGATTTCGTATACTGTCTATCCTGAAGCCAGTGCCCGTATTATTGAAGGACCAAGGGGTGTTGAGGACGGTCAGGAGTTGACCTTTGGTGTTAAGAATCAGATTGGATATGCGATTGAGAGTGTGACAGCTAATGCACAAACACTTAAGCCTGATTCTGTGACAGATAATAATGATGGTTCGCAGACCAGTTGGTATTCTGTTCCGGATATTTATGAAGATCAGGAAGTTGAAGTCTGTATGACGGAGACTGGAGAGCATCCTGAATTCTCAGCCGAGCTTGCTATGGAGGATGGCACTGTCATTCGTTTGTATGCACCTGAAGGAGTTTTACCAAAAGGCGTAAAAGCAACAGCAAGCGTTGTTACCGGTATCGGGGATGCAGTTAAAGAAAAGGTTGAGGCTCAGGCAGCAGCTAAAGGTGAGGATAAAGAAGTAGTTGGTTCTTTATCTTATAACATTGATCTTCTTGACTACAAAGGCAACAAGCTGGATAACCAAATTTGGAATGGTGCTGTACAGGTGACGTTTTCCGGCACTCCAATGGAGGAAAAAAGTAAGAAAGCTGATACGGTTGAGGTGGTATATGTTGCCACGACTAAAGAGGAAGAATCACAGGCAGATGTGGCAGCAACGGATGTGACTTATGTGGAGTCTGTTTCAGATGAATTGAATGTGGAGGAAAGTAAAAGCATTCATGAGATTACGTTTGAGGCGGAACATTTTTCAACTTATACAATTGTTTTTTATAATTTTTTTGGAAATAAAGTTGTTCCTTTAAATATTGTAAAATACGATAATGGAGTGGCAAAACCTATTGGAACAGATGCTAAGCGTTATGCAGCTTTTGATAGTAATAAACCTGTTTCTATTAAAGACATTGCACCAGATGTAAGTGGATACACATTTGAAAAAGCTACTATCGGAAGTAATTACGTAAATGGTGACGTGATTCAATATCTCAATAATGAAGCTAATTTTTTGTGGAATACTTTAAGATATAAAACTTCATCATCTGGTTGGATAGATGTGGATGAAAACAATATTTATTTATGGTATTTGGAGGCTGGTATAACAGTCCAGTTTAATGCCAATGGTGGTCAGGGAACTGTCTCATCACAAAATGCAAAACCCGGAGATTCTGTTGAATTACCGGATGGCAGCGGCCTTAAGAAAGCTAATTACCAATTTATGGGCTGGAGTGAATCTCCAGACGGAGGTAAAATAACTGCTAAAGGTAATGCAGGGTATAATGAAGTTTATACAGACACATTTACAATAAATGCCGGCGAAACTGCTAAAACCAAAACTTTATATGCGGTTTGGGCACAAACAGGAGGCAGCGCGACTGGACGATTATGGGTAGCGGTTTTAAATGATGGCGGGGATTTGCCGGCAGAGCCGAGAAACCAGACTAGTCGCAGCTATGAATTCATTTATAAAGATAACTGGCAATCTTACAAAACCATAGGATCTGGTGATAATCTGTTATATTATATCAACCCTTTAATAACAGTAACTGGAAAAGATAATGTACAGGCAAATTTAAAAAGTAAATTCTACCAGGTAACTGCTAAATGGGAAGCAAATAATCTAAAAGATAATGAGTATATTGAATGGTATGTTATAAAATATGAGTCAGAAGCTTGTGGAACTGAAGGCTGGCATGTGGATGGCATCATTAGAAATAATGAGAACTATTATGTTGACTATGATGGAAATGGTAATACTGGCGGCTTAACTCCAGATGGTCAAGGGTATGATCTGGATGAAAATGTTAATGTAGCAAAAGCAGGCGGGTATGAAAGCGGGACCTGGCTTCCGTTAAAGAAAGATGGATATGTATTTAATGGCTGGAATACCCGGTCTGATGGAAGCGGTGTAGCTTTTAACGAAGGCGGTTCATTCAGGCTTACAGAGGATTTTATTGCTGCGAATCATTCCGGAGCGGCAAACACAGTAACTTTATATGCACAATGGAGATTAAAAAACAGTGTTCAGATTAAGTTCCAGGCTGTAGGAGGAGGTAAAGTATCTCCTGCAAATGAATATTTAAATCCGGACATTGGAGTGTCTAAAGGGGCGGTAGCAACTGCGGACACGGGATATAAGCTTAGCGGTTGGTATAGTGATGCAGCGTGTACTGTTCCAGTATCTGCTGCTGATAAATATATACCAGCACGTCCGGCTAATGGATGGGCGGACGGTACTACTTTTTATGCCAGATTTGTAGTAGATGATGCTCAGAAGTTCGGGTATACAGTGAATTACTATATCAAGGGGACTACAGCTGCGGTACCGGGCCTTGCGTCACTGACAGGTAGTGCACCGGTAGGGACCTTTACCTGGAGCAATGTACCCAAAACAACAACCGGCTACAAGCTGGTGACCAGTCCTGCCCAGCCGGCGAGCATGACAATCACAGCCGCAGGCCCGAACGAAAAGACGGTGTACTATGAAATTGATGATACGCAGAAATTTGGTTATACGGTAAACTATTATATCAAGGGGACCACAGCAGCGGTACCGGGCCTTGCGTCACTGACGGGAAGTGCACCGGTAGGAACATTCACCTGGAGAAATGCGCCGAAGACAGAAACCGGCTACAAGCTGGTGACCAGTCCTGCCCAGCCGGCGAGCATGACAATTACAGCCGCAGGCCCGAATCAGAAGACGGTGTACTATGAGATTGATGATACCCAGAAGTTTGGCTATACGGTGAATTACTTGATTAAGGGGACCACAACAGCGGTACCGGGTCTTGCGTCACTGACAGGAAGTGCACCGGTAGGAGAGTTCACCTGGAGCAATGTATCCAAAACAACAACCGGCTACAAGCTGGTGACCGGTCCTGCCCAGCCGGCGAGCATGACAATCACAGCCGCAGGCCCGAATGAAAAGACAGTGTACTATGAGATTGATGATGCACAGAAGTTTGGCTATACTGTAATCTATTATATCAAGGGGACCACAGCAGCGGTACCAGGTCTTGCGTCTCTGACAGGTAGTGCACCGGTAGGAACATTTACCTGGAGCAATGTGCCGAAGACAGCAACAGGCTACAAACTGGTGACCAGTCCTGTACAGCCGGAGAGTATGACAATCACGGCCGCAGGCCCGAATGAAAAGACAGTGTACTATGAGATTGATGAAACGCAGAAATTCGTCTATAAGGTGAATTACTTTGTTAAGGGGACCACAACAGCGGTACCAGGTCTTGGGGCACTGACAGGAAGTGCACCGGTAGGAACATTCACCTGGAGCAATGTATCCAAAACAACAACCGGCTATAAACTGGTGACCAGTCCTGCCCAGCCGGCTAGCATGACAATCACAGCCGCAGGTCCGAATGAAAAGACAGTGTATTATGAGATTGATGATGCACAGAAGTTCGGCTATACGGTGAATTACTTCATTAAGGGAACCACAACAGCGGTACCAGGCATTACGTCACTGACAGGAAGTGCACCGGTAGGTGAGTTTACCTGGAGCAATGTGCCGAAGACAGAAACAGGCTACAAGCTGGTGACCAGTCCTGCCCAGCCGGCGGGCTTGACAATCACGGCCGAAGGTCCGAACGAAAAGACAGTATACTATGAGATTGATGAAACGCAGAAGTTTGGCTATACAGTGAACTACTATATCAAAGATTCCACAAATGCAGTACCAGGCCTTGAGGCCCTGACAGGAAGTGCACCGGTAGGAGCATTTACCTGGAGTAATGAGCTAAAGACAGCAACTGGTTACAAGCTGGTGAGTAGTCCGGATCAGCCAACCGGCATGACAATCACAGCCTCTGGTCCGAACGAAAGTACGGTGTACTATGAAGTAGATGAGAATCAGACACTGGATTACACTATCAAATATTTCTATAAAGACAGGGAAGACAGTACAGCTGTGGAAAATCGTAAGGTATTGGTAGCTGATCCAACTGTAAGTCAGGTTCCATTAAAAGCAAAAGCTGGCTATAAACTCTCAGATAAACCATACAATCCAGAATTACCGGCGGTCATTACCCAGGAAAATCAAGTGATAAACGTTTATTATGATCCCGTGCAGGTGAATTATGTTGTAAATCTGTATTACCAGGTAAATGGTGAATATACTGAGGAGCCAGCATATTCATATATCAGAAGTGGTTATACTGAATCTGAGGCTGAGGTAATCGCAACTGACAGGGAAACAAAGAAACCAGGTTATGTGTTTGATGAAGCTGCCAAAGAAAATGTATTGGATGGAGCCATAGCTGGAGATGGAAGCCTGGTGCTTAAGGCATACTTTAAACAGCAGTTCACAGTGGCTTATGAACCCGGAACACAGGGGACATTCAAGTCGCAGAAAGCGGAAGGTCTGGACTACAACTCAGAGACGCCGGGATTTGACGGGACACCAACAGGAAAACCGGGATATGATTTTGCGGGATGGAGTCCGAAGCCTGTACCTGCTGTCACAGCAGATACCACTTATACAGCCCAATGGATTTCTTCAGACAGCACTAAATATACAGTAGAATTCTACTACGAAAGCAAAGGTAAATATCCGGTACAGCCCAATAATTCTACATTGAGAGCGGGAGCAACGGATTCTCTGGTGGCTGTAACAGATGCTGATAAGACAGCATCAACCGGGTATATACTTGATTCAAATGCAGCCAATGTATTTGAGGCGACAGTAGCTGGCGATGGCGGGCTGGTACTCAGGGTGTATTTCAAGCAGCAGTTTATGGTAACCTATAATCCTGGCGAGCATGGTTCATTTAATGCACAGACTAACACTGGACTCAGCTATGGTGATACAATTCCTGAATTTGACGGGCAGACCACGGCAAACGGTAACTACAGTTTTAATGGATGGAATAAAGAGATTGCCAGGACTGTAACAGAAAATGTAGTTTATACTGCATTGTGGAGTTACAACGGCAGCGGAGGAAGCAGCGGAGGAAGCAGCGGAGGCAGCTCCGGAGGAGGTCCAAGAATAAACGGTACCCACGCAGCCGGAGGACCTGGTGATACAACTGTTACTATCGAGCCAATACCGGTACCGTTGGCAAACCTGCCGGAAAAAACGAACCTCGTATTTATTGACGACGGCAACATTCCATTGGCCGGGCTTCCAAAGACTGGTGAAAGGGCACCGATTCAGGGTGTTGCGGCAATTTTATCTGGAATCTTGCTGGCTGCATACATGGCAATCAGCCATAGGCGCAGAGACGAAAGATAGGAGTTGAAGTGCAGGTAGAAATTAAGAAACAAAACCAGTGATTAATATTAAAAACAGAGCTGTTGCAAAAGCAGTATCACTAAGCAGCAGCTCTGTTTTCATAGGAAAGTAATTCAATTATATTTAACTTATCTTAATTAACTGCATTCGCTTTCACAGGTGAAACATTAACCTGGAATAAGAACATACAGTATCGCAAAAGTGTGTAGCAGACAAGCAGCACAGCAAGGATTGTCTGGATCCATATAACTGGCTGCAGGTATGAGGCCTGGATTCCATTTTTCATTAGAAAGCCAGCGGTCTGCTTAGACGCAATGGCGCTAATTACAAATGGAAACGTAAAGGCAGAATAACTTGGATAAAATGGCAATTTTAAAAGAGGAATTAACCCGGCCAGTACCAATACATACAATGTTAAGGATATTACAGCCAGCCCTATCACAAGAACCAGGCTTTTCTGCTCCACCGATTGCAGATAGGCTGCCAAACAGAGGCTTCCAGGAGCTGTGAAAATACAAAACAGTGCTTGTGCTGGTTCTGGTATTTCAGAATATTTTATATGGCGGTATCCTACCAGTGCAAGCAAAGCAATGAAACTAATAAACCCAAACCAGAAGGCAGCTGTTCCAATCAATATCATATGGTAAGCCGGAGCGGTGATTCCTGCAGTGGCTATGCCCACATACACGATAAAATAACTTGCGTATACGTTCTTCATATCCACTTTTTTCATGAACCGGTAAGTAAAAATGAAAATCAGCAAAACATGAAGTGCAACCGCCAAAAACCAGATAATAACAGCCAGAGTACTGAAAAAAGGTTTTATGTAAACAGACAACAACATAGTACCCATAGGAAATGTGGCAGACACACTCATTATGACTGGATTTTTCAAATCCTCCTTTACCGCATTAGGATACAATACTGCTTTAAACAGAAGCAGCGTAAAAATCAAAATGGATATGGCTCCAAACAGATAACGAATGCCTTCGGAATAACTCTGAAGTAAATTTCCAAGGGCAGCACTCCCAAGCATTACGCCGGACATCGGTATTGGTACACGTTTTATTAAGGACCTCATATGATCACCTCGCTATACAAGCTCATCCACATTTACAAGCTCAAATTCCCGTATGACAATCTGAGCTACCTTTTCTGCAACCAGCCCCGTAAACGCAATGCACTGCTCCTTGTGTTCTCCGCTAGCCATATCGAATTCTTTTGTAAGGACGCGGCAGCAAAGAGAATTCTTTCCATTGGCTGCTTTAAAATAGTCGTGAAGCTCATTGGCCAATAAAAGGTTCTTTTCCACCTTTGGATCACCCTGTCTGGTACGTCCAAAGAAAAGGCCAAGAGACATAACTCCGCCGGACACGGCTCCGCATACGCACTTGGAACGTCCGATTCCTACGGGAAACCCGGAGGCCATGGCTATTACCATATCTGGAACATCAAGTTCAAAGTTGTCCCGGATAGAAGATACGACAGCTTCCGAACAGAAGAATCCACCCCGGAATAATTCCTCTGCATCTTTTTTGATTTTCTGTACACTGACTTCTTTTTTCATTTCCATTATGAAACACCCCTTTGTAAAATTTAATATATTAATATTAACATTGAATACATAGAACTTCCAATTGTGTTTCTCTATCGGTACAGCGGCAGTGATTGTTTTTATCAATAAAGAGTTTACTTATATCCAGGTTTTTAATGATATATTTTCTTCTGTTCATAGATCGGCTCGCAGGTAAGGTGGATTCCTAATCTTTTAAAGGTTTTTACATCTACATCAGAGAGCAGGACAGACGTGTGGGCATCAGTCCCTTTTAACCGGGGAAGCTGCTCTAAGGCAATCTGTGCATTCACATCTGTGGCGGCAGAAGCGGACAGGGCGATCAGCACTTCATCGGTGTGAAGTCTGGGGTTTTTGCTTCCCAGATATTTAACCTTTAATTTCTGAATCGGTTCAATGGCAGAAGGAGAAATCAAATGGACATCGTGAGGGATATTTCCTAAAACCTTGACTGCATTCAGCAAAAGAGCAGCAGAGGCTCCCAGCAGATTGGTGGTTTTTCCCGTTACTATCGTATCGTCACCCAGCAAAAGTGCAGCAGCAGGAGAACCGTTTTTCTGGGCCAGCTCATTGGCAGCGCCTACGGTTTTTCGCATCTCCGTATTGATCTTGGCCTGCTTCATCAACAGTTCAATTTTATATACCTCATCCTTGGATCCCATGTCTTTTGCCAGACGGGATAATGCCTGATAATAACGTCTGATAATTTCCTGGCGTGATGCTTCCTTGCAGATTTCATCATCCACGATACAATGTCCGGCCATGTTCACACCCATGTCCGTAGGGGATTTGTAAGGACATTCTCCATAAATTCCCTCAAAGATTGCACTTAATACCGGAAAAATTTCCACATCCCGGTTATAATTTACTGTAGTTAACCCATAAGCTTCCAAATGGAAGGGATCAATCATATTCACATCATTTAAATCAGCAGTGGCTGCTTCATAAGCCAGATTCACCGGATGCTTTAACGGAATATTCCAGATGGGGAAGGTCTCAAACTTGGCATAACCAGCTTTAACGCCTCTCTTGTTTTCGTGATAGAGCTGGGATAAGCAGGTGGCCATCTTTCCGCTGCCAGGTCCCGGTGCAGTGATGATCACTAAGGGTTTGGAAGTTTCAATGTAATCATTTCTTCCATAACCTTCATCACTGACAATTAAGGATATGTTGGCAGGATAGCCGTCAATGATATAATGGCGGTACACCTTAATTCCCATTGATTCCAGCTTTCCCTTAAATACGTCTGCTGCTTTCTGACCGGAGTACTGGGTAATAACAACACTTCCCACATAAAGTCCCTTGTCCGTAAAGGACTGAATGAGACGAAATACATCCACATCGTATGTAATTCCAAGATCGTGGCGGATCTTGTTCTTTTCAATGTCAGCAGCGCTGATGGCAATTACAATTTCTGCCTGATCAGAGAGCTGCATCAGCATACGAAGCTTGCTGTCCGGCTCAAATCCTGGAAGCACTCTGGAAGCGTGGTAGTCATCAAATAACTTTCCTCCGAATTCCAGATAGAGCTTGTCCCCGAACTGGCTGATCCGCTCTTTAATGTGCTCTGACTGCATGGTTAAATACTTGTTGTTATCAAATCCTGGTTTCATTTGTCCCTCCGTAACGCGTTCATTTTTACAATACTTAAGATTGTAACATAGAAGAACGGAAAATACCATGGCTTTTATCTGTCCATATTTGGCCGAAACACTTTACAACACGCTCTAAACGTGTTAAAACGTTGTAGTAAGAAGGAGGAGAAATATGTTTAAAATAGGAAGAAACGACCCCTGCTGGTGTGGCAGCGGAAAGAAATATAAAACCTGTCATTTAGAATTTGACAGAAAGCTTGAAAATTATGAAATCATGGGAGATGAAGTGCCGGATCACTCCATGATAAAGACACCTGCCCAGATAGAAGGCATACGCCACGCTGGTGTTATTAACAATCAGATTCTTGATCTGGTTGGTGAGAAGATCCGTCCCGGAATCAGTACAGAGGATTTAAATACCCTGGTTCACGAAACCACCCTTCGTCTGGGCGGAATCCCGGCACCCCTTAATTTTGAAGGATATCCCAAAAGTGTCTGTACCTCAATCAATGAGGTAGTCTGCCATGGAATTCCTGATCCCAAAAGAATTTTAAAAGAAGGTGACATCATTAACGTGGATGTGACCACCATTGTGGATGGCTATTACGCAGATGCTTCCAGAATGTACTGCATGGGAAAGGTATCTCCGGAAGCAGAAAAGCTGGTCCGGGTAACAAAGGAAAGTGTAGATCTGGCATTAAAGGAAGCCAGAGCCTGGGGACATTTAGGGGATATCGGAGCCGTAATCTCCGAATACATTTATGCCAATGGGTTTACCGTAGTAAGAGAAATCGGCGGACATGGAGTTGGTCTGGAATTTCATGAAGAACCATGGGTAAGCCATATTGGAACCAGGGGAACGGATATGCTTTTAGTTCCTGGAATGATTTTTACCATTGAGCCTATGGTCAATGCAGGAAAGGCTGATGTAGTACAGGATGATAACGATGGCTGGACCATCTACACAAAGGATGGAAGCCTGTCTGCCCAATGGGAATATACCGTATTAATTACAGAAGATGGACCGGAGGTGCTTGCCAGATAATGGATAAAAAACGCTGCTTTTGGGTTAATGAATCACTGCCCATTTACGTAAAATATCATGATGAGGAGTGGGGAGTCCCTGTTTATGACGATGAAAAATTATATGAGATGTTTCTGTTAGAGACCTTTCAGGCAGGGCTTTCCTGGATTACCGTGTTAAATAAGCGGGAAGCGTTTCGGGAAGCATTTGACGGATTTGATCCGGAGAAGGTTGTGGCATATAAGGAAGAGAAGCTAAATGAGCTTATGAACAACCCCGGCATTATCAGAAACAGAAGAAAAGTTGAAGCTGCAGTTAAAAAC